>NZ_JBJGZT010000015.1:0-119724 GCF_054050655.1 Geodermatophilus sp. SYSU D00663
CGCGGGGGTGCGGGCCTGGCCGGCCTGGGCACCGGGCATCGCAGCTCTACCAAGCAGGGGGTCCGAAAACCCCGCGGGGGGGGCGCCGACCGGCCCCCGCCCCGTGGACCGGTGTCCGTGCGCCCCCTCCGCAGGACCCCGCCGCGAGCCTGCGAGCGGCGGGGAGCAGGGGGGTCCTCCCTCAGCCGGCGAGCGGCTCCTCGGCGTCGAGCCCGGCCACGCGCTGCAGGTCGCGCAGGACGGCGGACAGCTCGTCGGCGGTCCACGGCTCGCAGCAGTCGCAACCGTCCTCGTCGAAGCACCGCAGCCCCAGCGTGCCGCCGGCCTGGTCCTCGTCGATGGCCAGGTGCCCGCCCATCGGCGAGCGGTGGCAGGCGCAGGCGGAGGCGCACAGCCCGATGCCCCACCCGGAGACGACGATCGTGCGGCCGTCGTCCCAGATCTTGCCCACCTGGAACACGGAGGGCTTCTGGTTGCGGGTCATGGCGTGCTCCCCTCGCGCCCCCGGGGACCCGGGGGCTCTCTGCTGTCCGCCGGAAAAATATCCGGGATCCGTGTTTGGGGGGAGCAGCTGTGCGGTATGGGCGCCCCTCGCCACTCCTGCGTCACAGCCGCCCCACGAGCCCCCGTCGGGACGCGCCGCCAGTGCGCGAGGACCCCGCACCGGGCGGCCACGAGGGTCGCTCCCGCGGTCCCGGGATGCTGCAGGACCGCGGGAGCACGGACTCGACCCGAGGAGCCGGCCCTCTCGCGGCGTTCGCGGTGCTCCTGCGGTGTCGCGGCACCGCAGGAGCACGCAGGACACCGCAAGAGCCGACGTCGACGCGCAGTGCAGACGTTCCCCGCGCCGGCCGCTGGGGCGCTGTTCGACGTTCTGGGGTGGTGCAGGCCCCCAGGAGCACAGGGAGGACCCCAGGAGGTGGCTCCCGCGGTGTTCCCGGTGCTCCTGCGGTGTCGCGGCACCGCAGGAGCACGCGGAGCACCGCACGAGCCGGCGGTGCGGCGGCCGGCGGGAGCCGACGGCGCCTAGCTGGCCGGGGACACCGAACTCATGTTGAAGTCCGGCACGCGCACCGGCGGCATCGCGGCGCGGGTGAACCAGTCGTTCCACTCGCGCGGCAGCGTGCGCTCGGTGCGCCCGACCTCGCCGATCCGCGCCAGCAGGTCCACCGGCGACTCGTTCCACCGGAAGTTGTTCACCGCGCCGGTCACCTCGCCGCCCTCGACGAGGAACACGCCGTCGCGGGTCAGGCCGGTGAGCAGCAGCGTCTGCGGGTCGACCTCGCGGATGTACCAGAGCGTGGTCAGCATCAGCCCGCGGTCGGTGGCGGCGACCATGTCCTCCAGCGACGCCGTCGCGCCGGGCTGCTCGAGGATCAGGTTGTCGACGGCGGCCACCGCGGGCGCCGTCGTCTTCAGCGCCCAGGCCCGCGGGCGGATCAGGTTGGTGAGGACGCCGTCGCGGATCCAGTCGACGGCGGGCGTCGCCATCCCGTTGTCGAACACGCTGGCCGAGCCGGACGAGGTGCTCACCACCTGGAACGGCGCCGTCTCCAGCCCGGGGGCGTGCGGGTCGCTGCGCAGGGTCAGCGGGAGCTGGGCCAGCCGGTCGCCGATCCGGTTGCCGCCGCCGGCCTTGGCGTAGACGTTGCGGCCCTCGTCGGCGTCGCGGGCCTCCATCGTCCAGTAGGCGTAGATCATCAGGTCGCTCACGGCCGACGGCGGCAGCAGCGTCTCGTACCGCCCGGCCGGCAGCTCGACCCGCCGCTGCGACCAGCCGAGCTTGCGCTCCACGTCGGCGGCGAGGTCGGCCACCGACACGTCGCGGAAGTCGCGGGTGCCGACGCCGGACCACACCGACCGCGAGAAGTCGGTGCTCTTGCCGTTGAGCTCCACGCGGCCGCTGGGCTGGTCGGTGCGCAGCCGCAGGCCGGTGGAGGTGCCCACGTACGTCGTCGTCAGCGCGTGCTCGGCGTAGCCGAAGAGCAGGTCGCCGCGGCCGCGCGCGGCCCCGAACGCCTCCCCCAGCGCCGGCGCGAACTCGGCGAACACCTCGATCGAGGTCTCGGCCGGCTCGGCGTCCCAGTCCCCCGCGTCCGGTGGGGCCTCGCTGATCAGCGGCACGGCGTCCTCGGCCGGGCCGGCGTCGCGGGCGGCCTGCTCGCTGGCGGCGACCAGCTCGGCGACGTCGGGCGTGCCGGTCCGCGCGACCGTGCCGGTGGCCATCCCGGCGCCGCCGTCGACGAACGACACGACGACGACCTGGCGCGAGCGCATCGCCCCGTTCGTCGTCAGGCTGTTCGACGCCCACCGCAGGTTGGCCTCGGTGCTCTCGACGACGTAGGCGACGCAGCCGTCGGCGGTCGAGGCGGCCAGCGCCTTCTCGACCAGCTGCTGCGCGGTCAGCTGGCTCATCGCCCGCCCTCCTGGACCGTGTTGAGGATGGTGACGCCCTCGAAGAGCGCGGCCGGGCTGCCGTGGCTGACCGGCGCGACCTGCCCGGGCTGGGCCTTGCCGCAGTTGAACGCGCCGCCGAGGCGGTAGGTGGAGGGCCCGCCGACGGCGCGCATCGAGCCCCAGAAGTCCGTCGTCGTGGCCTGGTAGGCGACGTCGCGCAGCTGCCCGGCCAGCCGTCCGCCCTCGATGCGGTAGAAGCGCTGGCCGGTGAACTGGAAGTTGTAGCGCTGCATGTCGATCGACCAGCTCTTGTCGCCGACGACGTAGATGCCGCGCTCGACCCCGCCGATCAGCCCCGCGAGGTCCGGCCCGTCGGCGGCCGGCTGCAGCGACACGTTGGCCATCCGCTGCACCGGCACGTGCCGCGGCGAGTCGGCGAACGAGCAGCCGTTGGAGCGGGCCATCCCGCCGAGCCGGGCGGTGTTGCGGTCGACCTGGTAGCCGACGAGCACGCCGTCGCGGACGATGTCCCACTGCTGGGCCTCGACGCCCTCGTCGTCCCAGCCGATGCTCGACAGCCCGTGCTCGACCGTCCGGTCGCCGGTGACGTGCATGAGCTCCGACCCGTAGCGCAGGCTCCCCAGCCCGTCGACGGTGGCGAACGACGTGCCGGCGTAGGCGGCCTCGTAGCCCAGCGCCCGGTCCAGCTCGGTGGCGTGGCCGACGGACTCGTGGATCGTCAGCCACAGGTTGGAGGGGTCGACGACGAGGTCGTAGCGGCCCGGCTCCACCGACGGCGCCTTGGTCTTCTCCCGCAGCAGCTCGGGGATCTGCGCCAGCTCGGCGTCCCAGTCGAAGTGCCCGCCGGTCAGGTACTCCCAGCCGCGGCCGGCCGGCGGGGCGAGGGTCCGCATGCTCTCGAAGGCGCCCGTGGCCCGGTCGACGGTGAGCGCGGTGAACTCCGGCGTGATGCGCACCCGCTGCTGGCGGGTGCGGGTGCCGTTGGTGTCGGCGTAGTACTTCTGCTCCTTGACGTGCATGCAGCCCGACTGCACGTGCTCGACGCCGTCGGCGGCCAGCAGCCGCTCGGACAGCTCGGTGAGCAGCGCGGTCTTCTCGGCGTCGGGCACCTCGAACGGGTCGACGTCGTAGGACGACACCCAGGAGCCCTCGTGCCGGGGCTCCGGCGCGAGCTCGACCCGGTCGGTGGCCAGCGCCGCCGACACCTGCGCGACGGCGACCGCCTGCTCGGCCAGCCGCACCGCCTCGGCGGCGGTGAGGACGACGCCCGCCGCGAACCCCCAGGTGCCCTCGTGCACCACGCGCACGGCCAGGCCCAGGTCCTCGCCGTCGGCCAGCGCCTCCAGCCGCGCGTCGCGCAGGCTGATCGACTGGGTGCGGATGCGCTCCACCCGGATGTCGGCGTGCTCGCAGCCGAGGTCGACCGCTCGGGTCAGCGCCGCCTCGGTGAGCGCGGACAGGGGCAGGGCGAGGAAGGACTCGTCGACGTCCCGGGACTGCACCACCGCCCCTGTCTACCAGCCGGGCCCGCCCCGGCCCGCCCTCAGTGCAGGTGGCGCTGCCAGTCCGCGGGCACCCGGCCGGCGGGCCCGGGCGCCGGCTGGGTCACCGGGTGCGAGGTCGGCGGCGCGAGCCGGAGGTCCCCGCCGAACTCCCCGGCGGCGTAGTCCCAGGTCCAGTCCTCACCCGGCTCGAAGCTCTGCGCGACCCGGTGCCCGGTGGCCGCGGCGTGCGCCGAGGCGTGCTGCGACGGCGAGGAGTCGCAGCAGCCCACGTGGCCGCAGGCGGCGCACCGGCGCAGGTGGAACCACCAGCCGCCGGTGGCGTCGCAGTCGGCGCAGCCGGTGCCGCTCGGCGGGACGGACGGGTCGACCTGGCTCATCGCGGCTCCTCGGGTCCTGCGGTGGGTGCGGCCCGGACCCGGTCCCGGCCGCCGTCGGGCACCGGCTCGGTGCCGGTCGTGACGCTGCTCCGGTCGGAGGCGGGGGACAAGGCCCGCGGCGGTCTCCTGCAGCGGACGGGCGGCCACGGCCCGGCCACCGGCCCGCCGACACCGCCGGCCGGGGTTGCAGGACGACGGCCGGCGGGTAGCCGCCCGGGCATGACCGCCGACCCGGGCAGCGCCGACCGCAGCACCGCGCCCACCGACGAGAGCGCCGCCGACGTCACCCTCACCTTCGGCGGCAACGCGACGACGCTGCTGCGGCTGGGCGGGTTCACCCTGCTCACCGACCCGAACTTCGTCCGGCGCGGGGAGCGCGTCTACCTGGGCAAGGGCCTGTTCGCCCGGCGGCTGACCGACCCGGCGCTGCTGCCCGAGGACCTCCCCGACCTCGACGCCGTCCTGCTGTCCCACCTGCACGGCGACCACTGGGACCGGGTCGCCTACGCGACCATCGACAAGGCCACGCCGGTCGTCACCACCCCCGCGGCCGCGCGGACGCTGTCCTCGCGCGGCTTCTCGGCGACCGCGGACCTGCGGCCGTGGCAGGTGCACGAGATCGGCCGCGGCGACGAGACGCTGCGGATCACCTCGGTGCCCGGCGTCCACGGCCCCGGCCCGCTGGCGCGGGTGCTGCCGCCGGTGATGGGCAGCGTGCTGGAGCTGCTCCGCGACGGCGAGGTGTCCTGGCGCGGCTACGTCACCGGCGACACGCTGTTCCGGCCGTGGCTGGGCGAGGTGCTGCAGCGCTGCGGGCCGCTCGACGTCGTGATCCCGCACCTGGGCGGGACCAGGGCGCTGGGCGTCACCGTGACCATGGACGGCCGGCAGGGCGCCGACCTGGTGGAGCTGCTGAAGCCGCCGGTGACCGTGCCGGTGCACTACGACGACTACGACCGGTTCGCCTCGCCGCTCGGCGACTTCGTGCGGGAGGTCGCCGAGCGGCGGGCGCCCGGGCAGCTGCGGACCGTCGTGCGCGGGGAGACGATCTCGCTGCGCGCCTAGAAGGCTGCGCGCCTAGAAGGCTGCGCGCCTAGAAGGCTGCGCGCCTAGAAGGCTGCGCGCCTAGAAGGCTGCGCCCGTCCGCCAGGCCATCTCCTGCAGGGTCAGGGTGTTGCCGTCCGGGTCGGTGATCGCCGCGTACTTCACCCCGCCCCCGACGTCCACCACGGGCCCGACGTCGGCACCGCGGCCCACCAGGTCCGCCCGGGCGTGCTCGATGTCCGCGACGACGAGGTGCAGCGCCCGGACGGAGCCGGGAGCGCCCTCGTAGGCCGCCAGGCCGGTGCCGAAGCCGACGGAGCAGGCCGAACCCGGCGGGGTCAGCTGGACGACCCGCACGCCGTCGGCGGGTCGCACGTCGACGTCGACGGTGAAGCCCAGCCGGTCGGCGTAGAAGGCCTTCGCCCGGTCGACGTCGGCGACCGGTATGGGTACGAGCTCCAGCTTCATCTCCACGGCGCGCTCAGCCACGGGCGAGCACCTCGTCGAGCCGCTCGTAGCCCTCGACGACGCCGACCTCCATGCCGCCGGCGATCATCGCGTCCCGGTCGGCGAACGAGTCGCACAGCGAGGTGACGGTCAGCCGGGTGCGGCCGTCGCCGAGGTCCTCGAGCACCAGCTTCTCCAGGGCGACGCCGTCGGGCTGCCCCTCGAAGGTGAACGTCTGCACGATGAGCTCGTCGGGCCGGACCTCGTGGAAGCAGCCGCGGAAGGCGTACTCACCGTCGGCGTCGCTGTGCACGTAGCGGTAGGAGCCGCCGGTGCGGCAGTCGTAGTGGTCGATGCGCATCTCCAGCCCGCGCGGGCCCAGCCACCGCACGAGCAGCTCGGGGTCGGTGTGCGCGCGGAACACCTTGCCGCGCGGGGCGTCGAACTCGCGGGTGATGCGGACGAGCGGGACCTCGGGGTCGGCGACGATCTGCGTCTCACGGGTGGCGGTGCTCATGACCGGTTCTCCTCCTGCGCGGTGGGCGGTGTCGCGTCGTCCGGCATGGACCGGAGGACGTCGTCGAGGCGGCGGTAGCGCTCCTCCGCCTGACGGCGGTAGCGCTCGATCCACTTCGTCATCAGGTCGAACACCTCCGCCTCGAGGTGCACCGGGCGGCGCTGGGCCTCCCGGCTGCGGCTGACCAGACCGGCGTCCTCGAGCACCTTCAGGTGCTTGGAGACCGCCTGGACGGTCACGTCGTAGGGGGCGGCGAGCTCGCCCACCGTCGCGTCGCCGACCGCCAGCCGCGCGACCATGTCGCGCCGCGTCGGGTCGGCCAGCGCCGCGAATACCCGGGAGAGCGGGTCCGCTGCCACCTGCGACCTCCTTCATCAACCTCTCGGTTGAACACGACGATAGGACCCGGCGGGGACGTTTGTCAACCGGTCGGTTGAGGAGCCCACGAGCCCGGCGGGTGGCCGGGCAGGTCGAGGTCGGCGACGACGCCGTGGTGGTCGCTGGCCCAGACGCCGGCGACCGGCTCGTCCAGCACCCGGGCGCAGGAGCGGACCTGCAGCGTCGGCCCGTGCACGCCGCTGCGCACCAGCACCCAGTCGATGCGCCGGCTGACCGCGGTGGCCACCTCCCCCGCCCGCACCAGCGGGTTCCGGGCGTCGAAGGTGAACCCGGGATCGGCCGGGTGCAGGGTCTCCCAGGCGTCCTGGAAGCAGACGCTCGTCCCGTCCAGCGACCGGCGTCCGCGCAGGAACTGCGTGCTCGCCGCGTCGGGCGTCGCGTCGAGGTCGCCGAGGACGACGGCGTGGTCCACCCCGCCGGCCCGGCGCTCGACCGCCCGCGCGGCGGCGAGCGCCTGCTGCTCGCGCTCGTACTCGTACCCGAACTGCCAGCTGGGCTTGTGGTGGGCGACCAGCACGCGGCCGACCGCGGTGTCCACCTCGGCCAGCAGCGTCGCGCACCACGGGAAGTCCCGTGCCCGCGGCGTGCAGCGCTGGTCGACCTCCTCGACCACGCGGTGCGGGGCCCGGGTGGCCAGCACGCCGCCCACCCCGTCCTCGGCGGCCCGGGAGAAGGGGGTCACGGACCAGCCGGGGCCGAGCAGCTCCTCGACGGTGCCGTCGGCGACGGGCACCTCCTGCAGCGCGACGACGTCGGCGTCCAGCCGGCGCAGCGTCTCCCCGATCAGCGCGCTGCGGCGGACCCAGTCCGGGTTGGCCGGGCCGAGCACGTTCATGGTCAGGACCCGCAGGGACGCCACCATGTGGCGCAGTCAACCGCCGCACGGCACGGTCCTCCAGCCCACGTCGCACCCGGTGTCCTCCCCCGGGTGGACGACCGGCCCCCGGCGGGATCAGCCCGGGCGCCGACGCCCGCGGACGGCCTCCGGACCGAGGCTCGTCCCGCCACCGGCCGGTGGCCCGACGAGAGGAGGCCCGCGGTGCCCGGCACGGCGGTGAGGGTGGTCCTGGGCACGCTGGCGGGGACGGTCGCGCTCGGCGCGGCCGCGGGAGCCGGCGTCCTGGTGACGATGCCCGCCGGGGTGCACGGGCTCGGCGCGATGGTGGCCGAGCTGCAGGGGCACACCGACACCCGCGACGTCGCCGAGGCCGCCGGGGCGCCGCGCGGCGCGGTGCCGTGGTGGACCCGCGGGGTGGGATCCGGCGTCACCGTCGTCCGGCCGGGGGAGGCGTACGGGCCCGCCGACGGCAGCGTCCGGGCCGACATGGCCCTCGCGCCCGGCGCCGTCCCGCCCGCGGACTGCACGCCGCTGCCGCGGCCGGGCATGCCGTGGGACGGCGGCGGCACCTGGCCCGACCTCACCGGCGAGCCCGCGCTGCTGTGCGAGGGCTGGGTCACCGTCGTGGTCGACGGCCACCTCTACACCTGGACCGGTCCCGCTCCGCAGGCCTAGCGGGCGAGCCGCGCCGCCCGCTCGGCGACCTCGGCGCGCAGCGCGTCCACGTCCACGGTGGTCACCGCGCCGTCGGCGACCACCTGCCGGCCGCCGACCCACACGTCGCGGACCAGCCGCGAGGCGCCCGACCAGACCAGGTGGGTGAGCAGGTCGGCCTGGTCACCGACCGGCTCGAAGCCGAGGTCGCGGGTGTCCACGTGCACGAGGTCCGCGCGCCGGCCCGCCTCGACCTGGCCGAGGTCGGGGCGGCCGATCGCCTCGGCGGCGCCGCCGGTGGCCAGCCAGAACGCCTCCGCGGCGGGAAGCGCCGTGGCCGCGGACTCCCGCAGCCGGGCCAGCCCCGCGGCCAGGCGGACGTCGGCGAGCAGGTCCAGCCCGTCGTTGGACGCCGGCCCGTCGGTGCCCAGGCCGACCCGGATCCGGCGGTCGAGCATCGCCCGCACCGGCGCGATGCCGCTGGCGAGCTTGGCGTTGCTGGCGGGGCAGTGCGCCACGGCGACGTCGTACTCGGCCCACAGCTCCAGGTCGGCGTCGTCGAGGTGCACGCAGTGCGCGGCCAGCACCCGCCCGCCCAGGACGTCGTGCGCGGCCAGCAGCGCGGGCACCGACAGCCCGTGCGCTTCGAGCAGGCCGTCGCCCTCGGTGGCGGTCTCGGCCACGTGCAGGTGCAGCAGCATCCCGTGCTCGCGGGTGATCTCGGCGGCGCGGCGCAGCAGGGGCAGCGGGACGGTGTAGGCCGCGTGCGGGCCCAGGCCGTACTCCACCAGGCCGTCCGCGTCGGCGCGCCCGGCCAGGTCCACCGCGGCGGCCATCTGCTCCTCCAGCGGCGGCATGCCCGGCAGCGGCACCATCGGCGCCGCGACCACCACCCGGGCGCCCGTGGCCGCGACCGCCGCGGCGATCCGCTCCGGTGAGAAGTACATCTCCACGCTGGCGGTGACCCCGCCGCGCAGCATCTCCGCCGACGCGGCGGTCATCGCCACCTCGACGTCGTCCCCGGTCAGCCGCGCCTCCCGCGGCCACATCACCTCGCGCAGCCAGCGGTCCAGCGGCAGCCCCTCGCCCTGGCCGCGGAACAGCACCATCGGCGCGTGCGAGTGGGCGTTCACCAGCCCCGGCACGAGCAGGCCGGGCAGCGCCACGACCTCGGCGTCCCCGGCCGGCGGGGCGTCGGCGGCCGGGCCGGCCCACGCGATGCGCCCGTCCTCGACGTCGACGACGGCGTCCGGCACGACGGTGCCCGCCCGGTCCCCCACGACGACGGCCCGGGCGGTGAGTCGCTGACGCATGGCGGCACGCTAACCCCATCCGTCCCGGCCGTCCGGGCAGCGCCCCGCAGGTCCGGGCGACGTCCGGACACCGCCCGTACCGTGGGAGCCATGTCCTTCCTGGCCGCTGCGGCATCCTCCGACCAGGGTGGGCTCACCGCCTGGCTGCTCTCCCTCGTGGACTCGCTGGGCCCGATCGGCGTCGGCTTCAGCATCCTCCTGGAGACGGTCATCCCGCCGATCCCCAGCGAGGCCGTCCTCGGGGCGGCCGGTGTGCTCATCGACAGCCCGTTCGCGTTCGTGGCCGTCGTCGGCTGCGCCACCATCGGCTCGATCCTCGGGGCGATCTTCTTCTACTACGTCGGCCGGGCGCTGGGCCCGCGACGGTCGCACGCCTTCCTCGACCGGCTGCCGCTGGTCGAGACCGCCGACGTCGACAAGACCTTCGCCTGGTTCGAGCGGCACGGCCGCTCCGCGGTGTTCTTCGGCCGCATGGTGCCGATCGTGCGCAGCTTCATCTCCGTGCCCGCGGGCGTGGTGCGGATGCCGTTCGGCCAGTTCCTCCTCTACTCCGCGGCCGGCAGCCTGATCTGGAACACCGTCCTGGTGACGCTGGGCTGGCTGGCCCGCGACTTCATCGAGGCGAACCTGCACTACCTGGACTACGTCGTCGTCGCCGTCGTCGTCCTGGCGGTGGGCTACCTGGTCTACAAGCGGGTGAAGGACATCCGCTCCCACCGGCGGCGGCAGACCACCGCGGGCCGCGCCGAGGACGCCCGCAGCGCCGACGCGTGACACGCCCCCCGCGCCCCGAGGTCGTCGCGTTCGACGTCAACGAGACGCTGCTCGACCTCGCCCCCGTCGCCGCCGCGCTCGTCGAGCACGGGCAGCCCGCGGAGCTGCTGCCCACCGTGTTCGGCCGCACCCTGCACACCGGGACGGCGGCCACGGTGGCCGGCGTCTGGCTGCCCTTCCGCGCCGCCTTCGACTCGGCGCTGGCCCAGCTCACCGACCTGCCCGACGGCGCCCGCTCGGAGGTCGCCGACGCCTTCCTCGAGCTGTCGCCGCACCCCGACGTCGAGCCCGCGCTGCGCCGCCTCCACGACGCCGGCGTGCGGGTGGTGACGCTGTCGCACGGCTCCCCCGGCGTGGCCGAGGCGGGGCTGGAGCGCGGCGGCGTCACGCCGCTGGTCGAGCGGACGCTGACCAGCGAGACGGTGCGCACCTGGAAGCCCTCCCGCGCGGCCTACCTGTGGGCCGCGGGCGCCTGCGGGGTCGAGCCGGCGCGGATGGCACTGGTCGCCGCCCACGGCTGGGACGTGCTCGGCGCCGAGCGGGCCGGCCTCACCGGGGCGTGGTTCCCGCGCAGCGAGCGCGTGTACCCGCCGGGCTACCCGGCGCCGGCCGTCGTCGCCCCGGACCTCGCGGGGGCGGTCGACGCGCTGCTGGCGCCGTGAGCTCCCCCGCGCCCGTCGGCACCCCGCTCGGCCCGGCCGCGGTGCACGCCGACGGCCCGGCCGACGGTGCCCGCGGCACGCTCGTGCTCGGGCACGGCGCCGGCGGTGGCGCCGGGTCGGCCGACCTGGTCGCCGTCACGACCTCGGCCGCCGCGGCGGGCTGGCGGGTGCTGCGGGTGGAGCAGCCGTGGCGGGTGGCCGGCAAGCGGATCGCGCCCGCGCCGCCGCGCCTGGACGTCGCCTGGACCGCCGTCGTCGAGGCGCTGCGGGCCGGCGGCGCGCTGACCGGGCCGCTGGTGTTCGGCGGCCGCAGCGCCGGGGCGCGGGTGGCCTGCCGGACGGCGACGGCGCTCGGGGCGGACGGTGTGCTGGCGCTGGCGTTCCCGCTGCACCCGCCGGGCCGTCCCGAGCGCAGCCGCGCGGGCGAGCTCACCGGCGCCGGTGTGCCGCTGGTCGTGGTGCAGGGGGAGACCGACGCGTTCGGCCGGCCCGCGGAGCTGGTCGTGGCGCTGGACGGGGTGCCGTCGGCGTCGGTGTGCGCGGTGCCGGGCGACCACTCGCTGGGGAGGGCGCCGGAGGCCGTGGCCGCCGCGGCGCTGGCCTGGCTGGAGGAGCTCGCCGCCGTCAGGAGTTGACCACCGGATGCGTGCACGAGGGCCCGGCGTGTCCCGCCGTGTCGCGAGCACGCACCCGGTGATCGACGGAGCGGGCCGTCAGCGGCGGCGGCGGGCCGCGAACAGGATGAGCAGCAGCACCGCGAGGACGGCGGCGCCGGGGCCGGCGTAGCGGGCGAGCGCGGCGCCGCCGGCCACCTCGAGCAGGTCGATCGGCTCGGGCTCCGCGGCCGGCTGGGGGCGCGCCGGAGCCGCGGCGGGCGTGCTGCGCGGCGGGGCGCCGGTGCCCGGCCGGCTCGGCGGGGCGGTGTTGCGCGACGGCGGCGTGCTCGGCACCGGCCCGCCGACCGCCGCGGCCGGCGCGGTGTCCGAGGCCGACGGGGCGAGGTCCGCCGCGGCCGGCGCGGTGTCCGACACCGCGGGGATCGAGACGGTGTCGGTGGCGCCGGTGACCGGGGCGGTGATCGGCGCGGTCTCCGTGGGCGACGGGGACGACGCCGCGGCGGCCTTCTTCGCCGGGGCCTTCTCCGCGGGCTTGCGCGCGGCGTCGCCGGCGGACGCCGCGGCCTCCCGCGCCGCGGTGCCGGCCTCGCGCACCGTCTCCGCGACCGCGTTGTCGCCGGGCACCTGCTCGACCGACTGGGCGACCTCCTCGGCGACCCCGGCCGCGGTGGCCGCGACCTTCCCGGCGACGGTCGGCTCCTGCTGCTCCGCGGCGGCCGCCCGGTCGACGGTCAGGTCGTCGCCGCTGGCCAGCTGGGCGGCGAGCTTGTCGGCGAACTGGCCGAGCAGCTTGTTGCCGACGTCGGTCATGACGCCGCGGCCGAACTGGGCCGGGCGGCCGGTGATGTTGAGGTCGGTGAGGACGTCGACCCGCGTCGTCGTCCCCTCGCCCTGGAGCTGGGCGGTGATGGTGGCCGCCGCCGTCCCGTTGCCCCGCTGGTCCTTGCCGCGCGCGTCGATGACGGCGCGGTGCGCGGCCTCGTCCTTCTCCACGAACGACGCCTTGCCCTGGTAGGTCAGGTTGATCGGACCGAGCTTGACCTTGACCCGGCCGGTGAAGTCGTCACCGGAGACCGAGTCGAGCGCGGCGCCGGGCATGCACGGGGCGATCCGCTCGATGTCGAGCAGGACCCGCCAGGCCTCGTCGACGGGCACGGGGACGGTGAACGAGTTCTCCAGCTGCACGGTGCGACCTCCGGGTGGGGAACGGACCTCGGCCGGTCCGCCCGGGAGGGCGGGCCGGCCGAGGGAACGGGCGGGAGCCGGGGTTGTGCCGGACGTTACAGCCCGGCCGCAGCGGTGACCGCGCGGCGGGTGAGCACCTGCGCGAGGTGCTCGCGGTAGTCGGCCTGGGCGTTGAGGTCGCTGCTCGGGCTGGTGCCCTCGGCCGCCGACCGCGCCGCGGAGGCCACCGCGTCCGGGGACGCGGCGGCGCCGGACAGCGCGGCCTCGGTGGCCGACGCCCGCAGGGGGGTCGGGCCCATGTTGGTCAGCCCGATCCGCGCCTCGGCGATGTGCCCGTTCTCGCGCCGCACCGCCGCGGCGACCGCGACGATCGACCACGCCTGCGCCACGCGGTTGAACTTCTCGTAGCGCACGCCCCAGTCGCCGGTCAGCTTCGGCACCCGGATCTCGACCAGGACCTCCCCCTCGTCGAGGGCGGTGGTCAGGTAGTCGACGAAGAACTCCCGCGCGGGCACCGTGCGGCGCCCGTCCGGCCCGGCGATCACCATCTCGGCGTCCAGCGCGAGCGCCACCGCCGGCAGGTCACCGGCCGGGTCGGCGTGCGCCAGGGCGCCGCCGAAGGTGCCGCGCCGGCGGGTCTGCCGGTCGGCCACCGTCTCGGTCGCCTCCGCGACCAGCTTCGCGTGCCGGGCGATGAGCGGGTCGGTGAGGACGTCGGCGTGCGTGGTCATGGCGCCGATGACCAGGGAGTCGCCCTCCTCGCGGACGCCGCGCATCTCCGCCACCCG
Organism: Geodermatophilus sp. SYSU D00663; assembly: GCF_054050655.1. NCBI lineage: Bacteria > Bacillati > Actinomycetota > Actinomycetes > Geodermatophilales > Geodermatophilaceae > Geodermatophilus > Geodermatophilus sp. SYSU D00663. The sequence continues at coordinate 13,539 of NZ_JBJGZT010000015.1, forward strand.
GCCGAGGTCGACGATCGTCTCCGGCGCGGCCAGGCGCAGCCGCATGACCGGGATGAGCGACTGCCCGCCCGCCATCACCTTGACGTCCTCGCCGCCGTCGGCGACCGCCTGGACGGCCTCCTCGACCGTCGTCGGCCGGACGTACTCGAACGGGGCGGGGATCACCGGTCACCTCCGAGAGCGGACTGCGGGGTCGAGACACCGGCGGTGGTCTCGGTCTGGGCGCCGCCGTAGGCGTTGGACCCGGCCGTGGCCCGGTCCCCGCCGTCGCCGCCCTGGTGGATGGCCCGCCACACCCGCTCCGGGGTCAGCGGCATCCGGATGTCCTCCACACCCAGGTGCCGGACGGCGTCGAGCGCGGCGTTGACCACCGCCGGGGTGCTGGCGATGCAACCGGCCTCGCCCACGCCCTTGGCGCCGATCGGGTTGCCCGGCGCCTCGTGCACCGTGTTGCCGGTGTCGAAGTGCGGCAGGTCGGCGGCCGACGGGACCAGGTAGTCGACGAAGGTGCCGGTGGTGAGGTTGCCGTCGGCGTCGTAGACGGCCTCCTCGTAGAGCGCCTGCGCGATGCCCTGGGCCAGGCCGCCGTGCACCTGCCCCTCGACGATGAGCGGGTTGACGATCGTGCCGACGTCGTCGACGCAGGCGTACTTGCGGATCTTCACGAACCCGGTCTCGGTGTCGACCTCCATGGCGCACACGTGCGTGCCGTGCGGGAAGGAGAAGTTGACCGGGTCGAAGGTGGCGTCCGCGTCGATCGAGGGCTCGATGTCCTCGGGGTAGTCGTGCGCGGCGAAGACGGCGAGCGCGATCTCCTGGATCGACATCCCGGTGCCCGGCGTCCCGCGGACGGTGAACTTCCCGCCGGAGAAGTCCAGGTCGTCCTCGTTGGCCTCGAGCAGGTGCGCGGCCACCCGGCGGGCCTTGGCGATCACCTTGTCGGCGGCCTTGACCACCGCGGTGCCGCCGACGACCAGCGAGCGCGAGCCGTAGGTGTCCATGCCCTTGTGGGCGACGGCGGTGTCGCCGTGCAGCACCTCGACGTCCTCGAACGGCACGCCGAGCTGGTCGGCGACCAGCTGGCTCCACGCCGTCTCGTGGCCCTGGCCGTGCGGCGTCGAGCCGGTGACCACCTCGACCTTGCCGGTGGGCAGCATCCGGATCGACGCCGACTCCCAGCCGCCCGCGCCGTAGGACAGCGAGCCGAGCACCCGGGAGGGCGCCAGGCCGCACATCTCGGTGAAGGTGGAGAAGCCGATGCCCAGCTGCACCGGGTCGTTCGCCTCGCGCCGGCGGCGCTGCTCCTCGCGCAGCTCCGTGTAGCCGAGCAGGTCCAGCGCCTGCTGGGTGGCCGAGTCGTAGTCGCCGCTGTCGTACTCGAGGCCGGCGACGGTGGTGAACGGGAACTCCGCGGCGTCGATCCAGTTCCTGCGCCGCAGCTCCAGCGGGTCCATGCCGAGCTCGACGGCGAGCTCGTCCATGATCCGCTCGACGGCGAAGGTGGCCTCGGGCCGGCCCGCGCCGCGGTAGGCGTCGGTGGGGACCTTGTTGGTGAAGACGCCGTCGCACTCGAAGCGGTAGGCCGGGAACTTGTAGATGCCGGGGAACATGAACGCGCCCAGCGCCGGCACGCCCGGGGTGATCAGCCGCAGGTAGGCGCCCATGTCGGCGAGGATCCGCACGCGCAGGCCCTTGACGTCGCCCTCCCGGGTGGCGGCGACGTCGACGTACTGGATCTGGTCGCGGCCGTGGTGGGCGGTCATCAGCGACTCGCTGCGGGTCTCGGTCCACTTGACCGGCTTGCCGAGGCGGCGCGCGATCAGCAGCGCGAGGACCTCCTCGGGGTTGACCTGCAGCTTGCCGCCGAAGCCGCCGCCGACGTCGGGGGCGACGACGCGCAGCTTGTGCTCCGGGATGCCGGTGACCATCGCCAGCATCACCCGCAGCACGTGCGGGATCTGGGTGGCCGACCACAGCGTGAAGTTCTCGCCCTGGGGCTGGACGACGACCGAGCGCGGCTCCATGAACGCCGGGATCAGCCGCTGGTTGACGAAGCGCCGGCTGACGACGACCTCGGCGTCGGCGAAGGCCTGCTCGGTGTCCACGCCCGTGCCGGCCTCGCCGGCGTCGAAGACGAAGTGGTAGCTGGTGTTGGTGCCGAGCTCGTCGTGCACCAGCTCGGCGCCGTCGCGGACGGCCTCCTCCATGTCGAGGACCGGCGGCAGCGTCTCGTAGTCGACGTCGACCAGCTCGACGGCGTCGGCGGCCGCGGTGCGCGAGCGGGCGGCGATGACCGCCACCGCCTCGCCGACGTGGTTCACGCCGTCGACGGCGATCGAGGGGTGGCCGGGGTTCTTCATGTCCGGGGTGACCGGCCAGGCGCAGGGGATGGAGCCCTGCTCGTCGGCGAGGTCGCGGCCGGTGAACACCGCGACGACGCCGGGGGCCTCCTTCGCCGCGGAGACGTCGATCGAGGTGATGCGGGCGTGCGCCACGGGGCTGCGCACGACGCTGAGGTGCAGCATCCCGGGCAGGACCATGTTGTCGGTCCAGGTGGTGCGCCCGGTGATGAGGCGGGCGTCCTCCTTGCGGCGGCGGGCCTTGCCGACCTCCTTGTCCGGGGCCGGGGTCTGGGTGGTGGCCGCGTCCTCGGTGACGGTCATGCCTGCGCCCCCAGGGTCTCGGTGGAGCCGGACATCTCCCCCGCGGCCTGCTGCACGGCGCGGACGATGTTCTGGTAGCCGGTACAGCGGCAGAGGTTGCCCTCGATGCCCTCGCGGACCTCGGTCTCGCTGGGGTTCGGGTTCTCCCTGAGCAGGTCGATCGAGGCCATGATCATCCCGGGCGTGCAGTAGCCGCACTGGAGACCGTGCATCTCGTGGAAGGCCTTCTGCACCGGGTGCAGAGCGCCCTCGCTGCCGATGCCCTCGATGGTGGTGACCTCGGCGCCGTCGGCCTGGACGGCGAGGACGGTGCAGGACTTCACGGCCTGCCCGTCCAGGTGCACGGTGCAGGCGCCGCAGTTGCTGGTGTCGCAGCCGACGACGGTGCCCACCTTGCCGAGGGCCTCGCGCAGGTGGTGGACCAGCAGGGTCCGGGGTTCGACCTCGTCGGTGTAGGTCACGCCGTCGACCCTCATGCTGACCTGGGTCATGGATCCTCCGCTCCGTTGCAGGGGGCGATCGCGCCCGGCTCCGCGGGCGCTCCGCGGCGGAGTCTGTCAACGGCGGAGTGACTTAGGCCACGCTTACCTCTGACCGGGTGACCTGCCGGTCCGCAGGTGCGGAGACTGCTCGATCATTCCTCCGCGGGCGCGGCTGGATGCACGCTCATTGGCCGCAGCGGGGAGGTTGCAGGGCCGTTGCAGCGCGCCTCAGGCGGCGACGGTGCGCAGCTCCCGCCGCCGCAGCGCCGCGCTGCCGGCCAGCGCGACGAGGCCGAGGACCGCCAGCCCGACGCCGACCAGGCTCGGCGCGGTGTAGCCGTACCCGGCGGCGATGACCACGCCGCCCAGCCACGCGCCGAGGGCGTTGGCCGCGTTGAGCGCCGAGTGGTTGAGCGCGGCGCCGAGCATCTGCGCCTCCCCGGCGACCTCCATCAGCCGCAGCTGCAGGCAGACGACCAGCGTCGACGCGGCGACCGCGAGCAGGAAGATCCCGGCCAGCAGGGTGGGGCCGGTGGCGGCGGCGGGGCCGACCAGGGCCAGCAGGACGGCGAGCGCGACGAGGGTGGCGACCAGCGAGCGGAACAGCGCGATGTCGGCCAGCCGCCCGCCGAGCGCGGTCCCCACGACGCCGCCGATGCCGAAGGCGAGCAGCACCCACGGGACGACGCCGCGCGAGAGGCCGGTGACCTCGGTGGTCAGCGGCGCGACGTAGCTGTAGACGGCGAACATGCCGCCGAACCCGACGGTGGCCACGGCCAGCGTGAGCAGGACCTGCGGGCGGCGCAGCGCGCCGAGCTCGGCCCGCACGCTGGCCTCGCGGGCCCCGGGCGTGGAGGGGACGACGGCGAGCACGGCCGCGACGGTGAGCGCGGCGAGGACCACCACGGCCCAGTAGGCCGAGCGCCAGCCCAGCGTCTGCCCGAGCCAGGTGGCCGCGGGGACGCCGGCGACGTTGGCCACGGCCAGCCCGAGCATCACCGTGCTCACCGCGCGGCCGCGCAGCGACGGCGGCACCAGCGACGCGGCGACCAGCGAGGCGACACCGAAGTAGGCGCCGTGCGGCAGGCCGCTGACGAACCGGGCCAGCAGCAGCGACGCCGACCCGGGGGCGAGCGCGCTCAGCGCGTTGCCGGCGAGGAAGGCGGCCATGAGCCCGACGAGCAGGGCGCGGCGGGGCAGCCGGGCGCCCAGCGCGGCGATGACCGGCGCGCCGACGACGACGCCGAGCGCGTAGGCGGAGATGACGTGGCCCGCCGTCGGGATGTCCACGCCGACGCCGTCGGCGATGTCGGGCAGCAGCCCCATCGTGACGAACTCGGTGGTGCCGATCGCGAACCCGCCGAGCGCGAGCGCGACGAGCGCGACGGCCACGCGCGGCGTGGCCAGGGACGGGGTCGCGGGAACGGGCGGGGCGGCGGTGCTGGCACTCACGTGACCCTGCCAAGTGAACGTCGCCGGTCCGTATTCCCCGGGGTGGCGGAGATGACCGTTTCCGCCCCACGCGCCCCGGAGGTCAGGCGCGGGAGGTCCGCCGGAGGGCGAGCAGGTGGGCGGCGACCGCGCCGCGGCGCGGGGACCCGGCCGGCAGCGCCTCGAGGCAGGCCTGCCAGGCGGCGGCGTCGTCGCGGGCCTCGGGCAGGGCGGTCCAGCGCAGCAGCAGCTCGGGCCGGCGGCTGGCGACCACGGCGCCCCGCAGGGCGGTGACGAGGCGGCGCCGGGCGAGGGCGACGCCGGGCGCGGTCGAGCGGGGCAGGACGGGGCCGGGGTAGCGGTCCAGCGCCGCGGCGACGGCGCCCCGGTCGAGCAGCCGGCGCACCGCCTCCAGGTCGGTCTCCAGCGGGCGCAGCAGCCGGTAGGGGCGCGAGCCGACCAGGTCGTCGCCGACCAGCCGGCGCAGCCGGGAGAGCTCGGCGCGCACGGTGACCGCGGCGGTGTCGCCGGCGTGGCACTCGGCGGCCAGCTGCTCGGTGCTGCGGCCCTCCCCCGCGGCGGCCGCCTCGGCGAGCAGGAGCAGCAGCTCGGAGTGGCGCAGCGAGAGCTCCACCGGGCCGCCGGGCAGGGTCAGCCGGGCGCGCTCGCGGCCGAGCACGTCCAGCCGGGGCGCGGCGGGCCGCACCGGCGGCGCGGGCCGGGGGCCGCGGGCGGCGTCGCGCTGCTCCTCGCGGTGCAGCCAGCGCAGCTCCGACTCAACGGCGGCCACGGTCGCGCGGACGAGGGTGAGCACGTGCGGGCTGGCCACGTGGTCGCCGCCGGTGACGTCGATGGCGCCGAGCAGCACCCCGGTGACCGGGTGGTGCACCGGCGCGGCCGAGCAGCTCCACGGCTGCACCGGGCGGCGGTAGTGCTCGCTGCCGTAGATCTGCACCGGGTGGTCGAGGGCGAGCGCGGTGCCGGGGGCGTTGGTGCCGGCGACCTCCTCGGACCACCGGGCGCCGGCGACGAAGTTCATGGTCTCGGCCAGCGAGCGCAGGCGGCGGTCGCCCTCCACCCACAGCATCCGGCCGTCGGCGTCGGTGACCGCGACGATCATCCGGTCGGCCTCGGCGTCCTCGACCAGCAGCCGGCGGATCACCGGCAGCACCGGGGCCAGCGGGTGGGCGGCGCGGTAGGCGGCCAAGTCGTCGTCGAGCAGGTCGACCGGCGGGCCCTGCCCGTCCGGGTCGACGCCGCTGCCCAGGCTGCGCCGCCAGGAGTCCCAGACCACCGACCGCACGTCCGGCCGGGGCGGCGGGGCGCCGCGCGTCACCAGCGTCTCGTGGGCCGCGCGGAGGCGGCGGGTCAGCCCGGGCGTGGGACGCCCCTCGGGCAGCGCGAGCCACGGGCTGGCGCCGGTCACGGCGTTCTCCCCTGGCTGAGAGTCATGGCCCGCCCATGGTGACCCGGATCGCACGATTGCACCAGGCAACGGTCCGCAGCTCAGACACGGGGCGGCGCCGCCGGGAGCAGCGCGGCCGGGTCGCGGCGGCGCAGCGCGCCCGCCCACAGCCCCGCACCGTAGGCCAGGTCCTCCAGCCGGCGGGCGGCGGCGAAGCGCACCGGGTCCACCTCCGCCCGGTGCGGCCACCAGGCGAGGACGGCGTCGGCGGCGGCGACGGCCAGCGCGGCCCGCCGCGCGCGGCGGGAGACCAGCGCCGCGACGGCGGTCAGCGGCCAGTGGTGCCGGGTGGCCGAGCGGGCCAGCGTGCGGCCGGCCGCGGCCGTGCCGCGCAGCACCAGCGCCGCGGCCAGGCCGTACGTCGGCCGGCGGCCCGGGCCGGCGACGCGGTGCGCCAGGCGCACCGTCGCGTCGCCGAGGACGGCGGCCGCCAGCACCCGGCCCCGGCGCCCGCCGGCCAGCGCCAGGACCAGCGTGGCGGCCGACCACGGGCTCACGACCACCGGCGCGACGGCGCGGCCGTGCCGGGCGGCCAGCGGCGCCGCTCCGGTGCCGTAGACCGCCCGCCGGCGCAGCCACGCCCCGGTGGCCGAGGGGTGCTCGTGGTCCACGCGGGCGGCCGGCTCGTAGCGCACCCGCCAGCCGGCCGCGGCCAGCCGCCACACCAGGTCGACGTCCTCGGCCACCCGCATGCCGGCGTCGAACCCCTCCCCCAGCGCCGCCCGCCGGACCAGCAGCGCCGCGCTGGGCAGGTAGGACAGGCCCGACAGCGGCGCGGCCGGCCCGGGGTCCGGGCCCATGTCCAGGGCGCTGACCGCCGTCTCGTAGGCGGTCACCCACCCGGGGTCGGCGGCCGGCAGGGCGGTGATCCGCGGGGCGACGACGGCCAGCCGCGGGTCGGCGAGGTGGGGGAGCAGCGTCGCCAGCCAGCCGGGCCGGGGCACGCAGTCGGAGTCGAGGAAGGCGACGGCGTCGGTCGTCGCGGCGCGCAGCCCGGTGTTCCGCGCGGCGGCGGGCCCGAGCGAGCGGTCGTGCCGCAGCACCTCGGCCCCGCCCGCGGCGGCCGCCGCCGCCGTCGCGGCGGTGTCGGCCGAGCCGTCGTCGACGACGAGCACGCGCACGGCGGCGGTGTCCGGGTCGGCGCGCAGGGCGGCCAGCAGGCGGGCGACGCCGGCGGCGCGGTCGCGCACGGGGACGACGACGGTGACGCCGTCCGGGCCGGGTGCGGGGCCGGCGGGCTCGGGGACGGCGACCCCGGCGTCCTGCAGGCGCGCCGCGAGCGCCGCCGACGCCGGGCCGGTGACGACGAGGCGGTCGCCGGCGAGCAGGTCGCGGGCCCGCGGCGCCAGGCGCAGCAGCCGCAGCGGCGAGCCGCCCAGCAGCGCCGCGCCGTCCTCCAGCCGGCGGGTGCGCGGGGCCAGCCGCACCGCCCAGCCGTCGGGCAGCCGGGCGTCCGGTGGCGGCGGGAGGCTCACCCCGCCAGCACGTCGTCGGTGGTGGTGACCTCCACCAGCGGCGCGTAGAGGCCCATGAGGTCCAGCGCCTTCCGGTGGTCGTCGTCGGTGCTGCCGGCGCAGGCGTCGGCGACCACGCGCACCGGCACGCCGGCGTCGGCGGTGGGCAGCACCGTGGAGACGACGCAGCAGTCGGTGGCCACACCGGCCACGGTCATCGGCCCGGCGCCGACCACCTCCGCCAGCTCCGGGCCCCACTTGCCGAAGGTGGTCGCGGTGAGCACCCGGGCCGGGCCGGGGTCCTCGACCAGGTCCCACAGCGGGGCGTCGGGCGGCTGCAGCGCGAACGGGAACCGCTCGTAGTAGTCGACCCAGGCGCCGGCGGGCTCCCGCGGCGCCACGAACCGGGTGAGGACGACGCGGTCGCCGAAGGCGGCCACCAGGCGCCGGATGCGCGGGCGCACCTCCTCGTAGCGGGGCGCCGCCCACGGGGAGCCGGGGTCGGCGAACACCCGCTGCGGGTCGACGACGACCAGCCAGCCGGAGGGGTGCGTCACGGCCGGACCCTAACCGCCCGCGGCGCGGTGGCCAGGTTTGGCCAGGCTAGCCTTACCCGGACCGACCGAAGGAGACCGTCCATGTCCCGTCCCCTGACCCGGCGCGCCGCCCTGGCCGCGGCCGCCCTCACCACCGCCGCGGCGCTGGCCGCCTGCGGCTCCGACGACGGGGGCTCGACGGCGGACTCCTCGGCGTCCTCCCCCGCGGCCGGCGGCGACGGCGCCTTCCCCGTCACCGTCAGCACCGCCTTCGGCGACGTCGAGATCGAGGAGGAGCCGCAGCGCGTGGTGGCCCTCGGCTGGTCCGACGCGGAGACGGCGCTGGCGCTGGGCGTGCAGCCGGTCGGCGCGAGCGACTGGCTCGGCTTCGGCGAGGAGGGCGTCGGCCCGTGGGCCGAGGGGCTCTACGACGAGGCGCCGGAGATCATCGAGACGCTCGAGCCCAGCCTCGAGGCGATCGCCGCGCTGGAGCCCGACCTCATCCTCGACACCCGCTCCGACGGCACCCAGGAGCGCTACGACTCCCTCAGCGCGATCGCGCCGACCGTCGGGATCCCCGAGGGCGCCGAGCAGTACGTGACCACCTGGCAGCAGCAGCTCGAGCTGGTCGGGCAGGCGCTCGGGAGGAGCGACGAGGCCGCGCAGCTGCAGAGCGACCTCGAGCAGCGCTTCGCCGACGCCGCCGCGGCCAACCCGGCGTTCGACGGCACCGAGGTCGCCGTCGGCGCGTACACCTCCGAGGGCTTCGGCGCCTACGTCCGCGGCGACACCCGCGTCGACTTCATGGAGGCGCTGGGCTTCGCCAACAAGCCGGCGATCCAGGACCTCGCCACGGAGGGCTTCTTCGTCCCGGTCTCCGACGAGCAGGTCTCGCTGCTCGACGCGCCGCTGACCGTCGTCTTCCCGATCTTCGTCGACCCGGCGCAGATCACCTCGAACCCGCTGTGGCAGACGCTGCCGTCGGTGCAGCAGGGCAACGCCGTCGTGCTCGAGGACGAGACGCTGGTGAGCGCCTTCTCCAGCGGCTCGGTCCTCGGCACCCGGTACGCCCTCGAGAACGCGGTGCCGCTGTTCGCGGAGACGCTGCAGGGCTGACCGGCTCAGTACGCAGGAGGCCGTCCCGGCGCCGCCGGGGCGGCCTCCTGCGTCCGCACCGCCGTCCGGCGCAGCGCGAGGGTGCCGAGCAGCCCGACGAGGAAGGCGGCCAGCACGCCGAGGTTGGCGAAGGCCCATTCGCCCTCGCGGCCGCCGAGCCCGAGCGGGCCGAGCAGGTAGCCCTGCCAGTCCAGCCAGCCGGCGTAGGTGTTGGTGACCAGCCCCCAGCCGAGCACGGTGCCCACCGCGAGCAGCACCAGCGGCACCGGCGGGACGGCGCCGTAGCGGCCGCGCGCGTCGTAGAGGTCGGGCTCGGCGTAGTCGCGGCGGCGCAGCGCGAGGTCGCCGAGGAAGATCCCGCACCAGGCGGCGATCGGCACGCCGAGGGTGATGAGGAAGCCCTGGAACTGGACCGAGAAGCTGGCGTCGGCCAGGAACACGACCCAGATCGCCCCCAGCACCATGAGCGTGCCGTCGATGCCGGCGGCGACCGGGCGGGGCACCCGCACGCCGGCGGCCAGCAGCGACAGCCCCGACGAGTAGATGTCCAGCAGCGCGCCGCCGACCAGGCCGAGCACCGCGACGACGACGAACGGCACGAGGAACCAGGTCGGCAGGATCGCGCCGAGCGCGCCGATCGGGTCGGCGCCGATCGCGCCCGACAGCTCCGGGTCCGAGGCGGCCAGCAGCAGGCCGGTGCCCAGCAGGACCACGGGGGCCAGCGCGCCGCCGAACGTCGTCCAGCCCACGACGCCGCCGGTCGACGCCATCCGCGGCAGGTAGCGCGAGTAGTCGGCGGCGGCGTTCACCCAGCCGAAGCCGTAGCCGGTCATCGCCAGCACGAGCGCGCCGACGACGGCCGCCGTCGAGCCGCCCGGCACCGCGGTCACCGCCGACCAGTCGACGTCGTCGGCCACCAGCACCACGTAGACGACGGTCAGCACGCCGCTGACGACGGTGATGACGGCCTGCATGCGCATGATCGCGTCGAAGCCGAGCACGCCGCCGGCCACGACCAGCGCGGCGACGACGAGCAGCGCGACCACCTGGGTCGCCGTCCCGCCGCTCCACCCCAGCTGCCCGAACACCGTCGCCGTCGCGAGGGTGGCCAGGCTGACCAGCACCGTCTCCCAGCCGACGGTGAGGACCCAGGACAGCGCGGCGGGGACCCGGTTGCCGTGCACGCCGAACGCGGCGCGGCTGAGCACGAGGGTGGGTGCCGAGCCGCGCTTGCCGGCGATCGCGACGAGCCCGCAGAGCAGGAACGAGACGACGATGCCGACGGTCCCGGCGACCAGCGCCTGCCCGGCGGAGATGCCGAAGCCGAGCAGGAACGAGCCGTAGGCCAGGCCCAGGACGCTCACGTTGGCGCCGAACCACGGCCAGAACAGCTGGCGCGGGCGGCCGCGGCGCTCCTCCTCGGCGATGACGTTGATGCCGTTGGTCTCGACGGCGCCGCGCCCCGCGGTCACCTCCGCGCCCCGGTCGACGGCCGGCTGCTGGGTCATCGGCGGCTCCTCCCCGTGTCGTGTCCCCGCCATCCTGGCGCGCCGGGGGGACAGCGGCCCGCGGGACTAGTGCAGCCGCCCGTCGTCGCCCACGTCCCAGCGGGCCACCGCCGCCGCGAGGCGGACCGCCAGGCCGGCCAGCAGGCGGGAACCCTCCTCCGCCGAGGCGCCGGCCGGGTCACCGAGCACGCCGGTGGGGCTCACCCCGCGCACGCCCTCGGCGCGCAGCCGGGGGAGCAGCTCGCCGATCGGGGTCGTCACGCCGGCGACCAGGGCACCGGACCGCACCGACGCCGGTTCCACGTGCAACAGCAGCGAGGTCTCGGTGCGCCCGGCGTGCGCGTCGCCACCCGGGACGCCGCAGGGGAACCAGGCGGCGTCGCGGCCCTCGGCGCGCAGCAGCGGCACGGCCCGGCGCAGCGCGTCGAGGTTGCCGCCGTGCCCGTTGACGACGAGCAGCCGGCCGGCCCAGCGGCAGGCCGAGCGGCCGTACTCGACCAGCAGGGTGGTCAGCGCCTCCGTGCCGATGGAGACGGTGCCGGGGAAGCCCTCGTGCTCGCCGCTGGCGCCGTAGGGCAGGGCGGGTGCCAGCACGCCGTCGAGGTCCGCAGCGCGCGCCACCGCCCCGGCCACGACCGTGTCCGTGGCGAACGGCAGGGCGGGCCCGTGCTGCTCGACCGAGCCGAGCGGGACGACCAGCAGCGGGCGCTCGGGCAGCTCCGGCCACGCGGCGCCGGCCAGGTCGGGCACCGGGTCAGCCTAGGCAGATCCCCCCGCGGCCGGGCGGGTCAGGCGGGGACGGCCTCGGTGTCCACGGGCAGCCGCCACGGCCGGACGACGAGCAGCAGCACCGCGATCGCCACGACCAGCGCGGCCAGGACGACGACGCCCATGGCGACCGCGTCGTTGCCGAGCACGCCGACCAGCGGCGCCACCGCCGCGCCGACGCCGAACTGCACCGCGCCGAGGAGCGCCGCCGCGGTGCCGGCCGCCTCGCCGTGGCGGGCCAGCGCGAGCGCCGGGGCGTTGGGCAGCGCCAGGCCGGAGGCGAACAGCACCGCCCACAGCGGCAGCGCGATCGCCCACAGGCCGCCGGTGCCGGTGCCCGCGAGCACGACCAGCACCGCGCCCGCGAGCGCGCCGACGACGACGCCGGCCACGAGCACCTGCGCCGGGGAGAACCAGCGCAGCACCACCGGGTTGAGCTGGGTGGCGGCGATCAGCCAGACCGCGCCGGCACCGAAGAGCAGGCCGAACTGCTGCTCGTCCAGGCCGAACTGGTCCTGGAAGACGAACGAGGAACCCGACACGTAGCTGAACAGCCCGGCCATCGTCAGGCCGGCGACCAGCACCAGGCCGACGTAGGCCCGGTCGCGCAGCAGCTCGCGGTAGCCGCGCAGCGTCCCGGCGACGCCGCTGCTGCGCCGCCGCTCGGCCGGCAGCGTCTCGCGCACGGCGAACCAGCCGACGGCCAGCAGCGCCAGGCCGTAGACGGCGAGCAGCAGGAACACACCGCGCCACGAGGTGACCCGGAGGACCTCCCCGCCCACCGTCGGCGCGAGCACCGGCGCCGCGCCGAGGACGAGGAACAGCCGGGAGAGCATGGTGGCCGCGGCCCGCCCCTCGAACAGGTCCCGCACGACCGCGAGCGCGATGACCGCGCCGGCCGCCGTCCCCACGCCCTGCAGGAAGCGCAGCGCGCCGAGCACCGCGATGGACGGCGCGACGAGCACCAGCAGCGAGGCGACGACGTGCAGCGCCGTCCCGGCCAGCAGCGGACGGCGGCGGCCCAGGGCGTCCGACAGCGGCCCGAGCACCAGCTGGCCCAGCGCGAGGCCCACCAGCGTGCCGGTGAGGGTCAGCTGCACCGTGGCCGAGCTGGTCCGCAGGTCGTCGGCGATGGTGGGCAGCGCCGGGAGGTACATGTCCACGGTGAGCGGCCCGAGGGCCACGAAGGCGCCGAGGGTGAGCGCGGTGCGGGCGGTCCCGGGCCGGTCGGGGGTCGTGGCCGGCACGGTCGCCGGCCGGTCCTGGATCGTCGTCACGACGTTGCGCAAGGCAACCGGCTGCCGGTCCATTCCGGGACGCCGGGGTGTCGCCCGTGTCGCGCGGCCGATCCGGGGAAGGGCAGGGGCATGACCACCGACTCGCAGGACGCCATCGCCAAGGTCGCCGGGCTCATCAAGGGGCAGAGGTTCGGCTTCCTCACCACGACCATGCCCGACGGCCGGCTGACCAGCCGGCCCATGGCGCTGCAGGAGGTCGAGTTCGACGGCGACCTCTGGTTCTTCGCCGAGCACGACGCCCCCTGGCTCGGCCACGTCCAGGCCTCGCCGCAGGTCAACGTCGGCGTCGGCTCGGGCGGCACCTGGGTGTCGCTGACCGGGACCGCGCGCGTCGTCGACGACGTCGCGAAGAAGAAGGAGCTGTGGAACAGCGGCGTCGAGGCGTGGCTGCCGCAGGGGCCCGAGGACCCCTCCGTCGTCCTGGTGAAGGTCGACGGCGACACCGCCGAGTACTGGGACAGCCCCGGCAACCGGCTGGCGACGGCGCTGAGCTTCGTCAAGGCCAAGGCCACCGGCTCTCGGCCCGACACCGGCGAGAAGGACGTCGTCGACCTGCCCTGATGCAGGACCCCCTCGCCCCCGGCCCACGCTCCGCGCGGGCCGGGACCCTGCGAGGGGGCCAGGGGCACCCAGCGGACTCCCAGGCAGGTCACCGGGCCCGGTCAGGGACGGCGGTCAGCCTGGGGGCACGTCACCCGGAGGTGCCCCGTGCTCACGCTCGCCCTGCTCGTCGCCCTGTTCCTGACCATGACCCTGGCCGACCTCGCGCCCGGCCTGCTCCCCGACGGGCCCGGACCCGCCGGGGTCGCCCCGATCCGCTGAGACCTCAGCCCGGTTGCAGCCCGGCCAGCGGGGACTCGTCGCAGGCCTTGGCCGGGACGGCGGGCATGCCCAGCAGCGTGGGCTGGCCGCGGACCGGGCCGGTGTGCGAGTGGTCGAGGTGGCTCCTGGGCGTGACCAGGTCGAGGTCGCGGGCGGCCAGCGCGGTCTCGCCGTACCCCTGCACGCACTCGGGGTCCGGGCCGTCCAGCGGCAGGCCGGTGAAGAACTTGGCCGCCATGCAGCCGCCGCGGCAGGCGTCGAAGTGCGCGCACCTGGTGCAGGCGCCGCCGGTCTGCGGGCTGCGCAGCTCGGCGAACAGCTCGGACTGCTGCCAGACCCGCTGGAAGCCGCCCTCGCCCCGGACGTTGCCGGCGAGGAACTGCTCGTGGATGGCGAACGGGCAGGCGTAGACGTCGCCGACCGGGTCGATCAGGCACACCACCCGCCCGGCGCCGCACAGGTTCAGCCCCGGCAGGGCCTCGCCGTAGGCGGACAGGTGGAAGAACGAGTCGCCGGTGAGCACCCGGTCGCCGTTGGCCAGCAGCCAGGCGTAGAGCTCGCGCTGCTGGGCCTGGGTGGGGTGCAGCTGGTCCCAGACGTCGGCGCCGCGGCCCGACGGGCGCAGCCGGGTGATCCGCAGCTGGGCGCCGTAGCGGTCGGTGAGCGCCCTGAACTCGTCGAGCTGGGAGACGTTCTCCCGCGTCACGACGACGGAGACCTTGAAGTCCTCCATCCCGGCCTCGGCCAGGTTCTCCAACGCGCGCACGGCGGTGGCGAACGAGCCGGTGCCGCGGACCCGGTCGTTGACCTCCGCGGTGGCGCCGTCGAGGGAGATCTGCACGTCGACGTAGTCGGTGGCCGCCAGCTGCTCGGCGCGTGCCCTGTCCAGCTTCACGCCGTTGGTGGAGAACTTGACCCCGACGTCGTGGCCGATGGCGTAGTCCAGCAGGTGCCAGAAGTCCGGCCGCACGGTCGGCTCGCCGCCGCCGACGTTGACGTAGAAGACCTGCATCCGCTGCAGCTCGTCGATCACCGCCTCGGCCTCGGCGGTCGTGAGCTCCCGGGGGTCGCGCCGCCCCGAGGAGGACAGGCAGTGCACGCACGCCAGGTTGCAGGCGTAGGTGAGCTCCCAGGTCAGGCAGATCGGGGCGTCCAGGCCGTACTCGAACTGGTCGACCAGGCGCCCACCGGTGGGGCGGGTGGCCGGCGCTGCGGGCCGCTGGGGGACGACGGCGGTCATGCGCGCACCTCGATCATCTGGGAACGGGCGAGGTCGGCCAGCGCCTTCACGTAGGCGGGTCGCTGGGCCTCGGGGACGCCGCACGCCACGAGGGCGGCGTCGGCGCTGGGGTGGTCGGCGAGGGTCTCCACCACGCTGACCAGCGTCTTCGACTTGAGGAAGGACAGCTTCCGGTTGCCGAAGTGGTACACCAGCGCCCCGAACGGCTCCGGCCGCAGCGCCACCGACCGGGCGCGCCGCCAGGGTCGGGCCGGGTCGAAGGCGTCCGCGGCCGGAGCGGCGGGGATCACGGGACCGGTCGGCTCAGTAGACGCCGCACATGCCGTCGATGGAGACCTCCTCGACGAGGGACTCCTCGACCAGCGCCTCCTCGGCTCCCGCCTCGCGAGTGGCCGCCTGGGCCACGTCCTGGGTCTCGGTCTGGGCGGTCGTCTCGGGCATGCGGAGCCTCCGGAGGACGGCGGGACGGGATGCGGGGGACGTTAGAGACACCGGGTGCCACCGGCAAGCGAGGGGGTGGGCCGCCGGCCGGCGAGGGGCTGACCGGCGCGGCCGGGTGGGACAGGATGGGCGCGTGAGCCCGCCGACGATCACCGCCGTCCCGCCGGCCGTGGGCGACGGCCTCGGCAGCACCCGCGCCCGGATCGAGCGTGCGGCCCTGGAGCTGTTCACCGCCGAGGGCTTCGAGCAGGTGACCATCGAGGAGATCGCCGCCGCCGCGGGCACCAGCCGGCGCACCTTCTTCCGCCACGTGGGCGGCAAGGCCGACGCCGTGTGGGGCGACTTCGCCGGCCACGTGTCCCGGCTGGCCGCCCTGCTGGACGCCGCCGGCGACGACGTCCCGGTGCTGCCCGCCGTGTTCGGCGCCTACGTCGAGGTCAACGACTACGCCGAGGCCGACCTCCCGGTGCTGCGCCAGCGGATGCGGCTGATCCTCACCGAGCCGGCGCTGCTGGCGCACTCGCAGCTGCGCTACGCCGAGGTCGACGAGGCGGTGGCGCGCTACGTCGCCCGCCGCCGCGGCCAGGACCCCGCCGACCTGCTCCCCCGCCTGGTCGCCACCGCGACCCGCGCGGCGGCCACCACCGCGTTCGAGGTGTGGCTGACCGGCGGCGACGGCTCCCTCGCCGAGGTGCTGCGCACGGCGTTCGCCCAGCTGGCGGAGGGCTTCCCCGACCTGCGCTGAGGGAGGTGTCAGAGCGCGGCGCGCAGACCCTCGAGCAGGCGGTCGACGTCGGCGTCGTCGCTGTAGGGCGCCAGCCCGACCCGCAGGCCACCGGCGTCGCCGAGCCCCAGCCGCCGGGACGCCTCGATCGCGTAGAAGTTCCCCGCCGGGGCGTTCACCCGCCGCTCGGCCAGCGCGCGGGAGACCTCCGCGGCCGGCCGGTCGGCGAAGGTGAGCAGCAGGGTCGGCGTCCGGTGCCGGGCGCGGGACCACAGCGTGACGCCCGGCAGCTCCGCGATCCCCTCCTCGATCCGCTCGCGCAGCCGGTCCTCGTGCGCCTCGACGGCGGCCATCCCGGCGGTCAGCCGGGCGCGCCGGTCGCCCCCGGGGCCGCCCAGGGCGGCGAGGTAGTCGACGGCCGCGGTGGTCCCGGCCAGCAGCTCGTAGGGCAGCGTGCCGAGCTCGAACCGCTCCGGGACGGCGTCGGTCGAGGGGAGGAGCTTGTCCGGGTGCAGCGTCTCCAGCAGCGCCGGCGCGGCGGTGACGCAGCCCAGGTGCGGGCCGAGGAACTTGTACGGCGAGCAGGCGTAGAGGTCGGCGCCGAGCGCGGCGACGTCGACCGGCGCGTGCGCGGTGAGGTGCACGCCGTCGACGTAGGTGAGCGCCCCGGCGTCGTGGGCCAGCGCGGTGAGCGCCGCGACGTCGGGCCGGGTGCCGATGAGGTTCGAGGCGCCGGTGACCGCGACCAGGCGGGTGCGGTCCGACAGCACCGCGCGCAGCGCCCCGGCGGTCAGCTCGCCGGTGTCCGGGTCCAGGTCGGCCCAGCGGACGGTGGCCCCGCGGGCGGCGGCGGCCTGCACCCACGGCCGGACGTTGGCGTCGTGGTCCAGGCGGGTGACGACGACCTCGTCGCCGGGGCCCCAGGAGGCGGCCAGCGTGCGGGAGAGGTCGTAGGTCAGCTGGGTCATCGAGCGGCCGAAGACGACGCCGCCCGGGTCCCCGCCCACCAGGTCCGCGACGGCGGCGCGGGCGGCCAGGACGACGTCGTCGGCGTTGCGCTCGGCCTCGGTCAGCCGGCCGCGGTTGGCGATCGGGGAGCCGAGGGTGGCCGCCACGGCGTGCGCGACCTGGCGCGGCACCTGCGAGCCGCCCGGCCCGTCGAAGTGGGCGGCCCCGGCACGCAGGGCCGGGAAGTCCGCGCGGACGGCGGCGACGTCGTAGGCGGTGCTCGCGGCTGAGGTCACCCCCGCAGCATGCCCGCCACGGCCGCCGCTCCCGCGACGGGACCGGCGATCCCGTCGCTCACGGGCTCGTGGCGCGGCCCCGCACAGGGCGGCTCGCGCCGCCCACCGGCGGGCCGCCGGGTGGCGGTCCTCCCGACGCCGCGATGCGGTCCAGCTCCTCGACGTCCGCGGGGCCGAGTGCCACGTCGCCCGCCGCGAGGAGGTCCTCCAGCTCGTCGACCGAGGTGGCGCTCGGGACGACCAGCACGTTCGGGGAACGGGCCAGCAGCCACGCGATGGCCACCTGCACGGGGGCCACCCCGAACCGCCGGGCGACGGCGTCCAGGGCCGCCGCCTGCGCCGGGCCCATCTCCCCCACCGGGAAGAACGACGTGTAGGAGACCCCCTCCAGCGCGGTGTAGGCGATCCCGTCCCGGGCCAGGTCGTCGACCAGGGCGTCGTCGGTGCGGTGGATCAGGTTGTAGTGGTTCTGCACGCAGGCCAGCGGCGCGATGCCGCGGGCCTCGGCGACCTGCCGGGTGGTGACGTGGCTGATGCCGAGCTCACGGACCAGCCCCTCCTGCCGCAGCCGGTCCAGCGCCTCGAGCGGCTCCCCGAGCGGGCGCTCCGCGGGTTCCCCGAGGCCCGGCATCCGCAGGTTGGCGACGTGCAGCGCGTCGAGCCCGAGGTGCTCGAGGTCCTCCTCCACCGACCGGCGCAGTTCGCCCGGCGTCAGCGCCTCGTCCCAGCCGCCGTCCGGCGTCCGGCGGGCGCCGACCCTGGTGGCGATGACCAGGTCCTCGGGGTAGGGGTGCAACGCCTCGCGGATCAGGTCGTTCACCACGTGCGGCCCGTAGAGGCCGCTGGTGTCGACGTGGTCGACACCCCGTTCGACGGCCCGGCGCAGGACGGCGAGCGCCCTGCCCCGATCGGCCGGGGGGCCGGTGATCCGTGGCCCGGTGAGCTTCATGCCGCCGAACCCCACGCGGTGCACCGCCCGGCCTCCGAGGAGGACCCGTCCGGCCCTCGTCGTGGTGGTCCTCATGCCCCGCGAAGCTAGGGTCGGCCGGACGCCGGCCGACACGGCCCGAGGGCGCCGCCCGGCGCGTCCGTCACGGGTCGTGGAACGGGATCGGGCGTGTCGTGGACCGCTCCGAGCGTGTCACTGGCGTGTCGCCGGCGTGTCACCGCGAGGCCGGCGCACGGGGACCGCCGCGTCGGGGCGGTGCGAGACTCCCCGGGTGACCACCTCGCTGACGCACTCGGACTCGGTCGTCGTCGCCGCCTCCCCGGAGGAGGTCTACGACCTGGTCAGCGACGTGACCCGCACCGGCGAGTGGAGCCCGGTCTGCGCCGCCTGCTGGTGGGACGAGGGCGCGACGGGCGCGGTGGGCGACTGGTTCACCGGCCGCAACGTCACCCCGGAGCGCACCTGGGAGAGCCGCAGCCAGGTGGTGGCGGCCGACCGCGGCCGGGAGTTCGCCTGGCTCGTCGGCGGCCGGTTGGTCCGCTGGGGCTACCTGATGGAGCCGGTCGACGGCGGCACCCGGCTGACCGAGACGTGGGAGTTCCTGCCCGCCGGTCAGGAGTTCTTCGCGGAGCGCTACGGCGAGGACGCGCAGCGCCAGATCGAGCAGCGCACCCGCGCCGCGCACGAGGGCATCCCCGCGACGCTGGCCGCCGTCAAGCGGATCGCGGAGCACGCCTGATCCGGTGCCCTCCCGCGGGAGGGCACCGGACCGAGCGCGTCAGTCGGGGCAGAGCGACGTCCCGTACCGGCAGGCCACGACGTCGGGCGTGTCCACGGGACGTCCGGCGTCGACGGCGTGCGCCAGCCGGATGAAGCCCGCGTGGCTCCAGGACAGCGGCGTCGCGGAGAACGTCGGCTCCCCCGGCACGAACTCCGTCCCCTCCGCCGACGGCGGCTGGTCGTCCCACACCTGCTCGGCGAGGAAGGAGGAGGCGTCGTCGGCCGAGCGGGCCATCGTGTCCAGCCGCTCCTGGGCACTCGCGGCGGCGTCGCCACCGAGAGCCAGCTCGTACTCCCCCCGCTCACCAGTGAGCAGCGGCCAACCACGGCCGATCGTCTCCCGCGAACCCGGGTCCACCGACTCCCACTGGGTGCCGTCGGCCTTCTCCCCGTACCCGTCGAAGCTCGACCGGTGCCAGAACCGGCCGTTGGCCGTGTCGTAGGCCAGCTGCTCGTCGATCAGCCGCAGGGTGTTCACCACGACCGGGTCGTCGGCCGGCACGATGCCCAGCCGGACCAGGTCGAGGAAGCTCGGGTCGAGCACCTCCCGCTGGTCGACCAGCGGGCCGCCGTCGGCGATCTGGATCTGCGTGCCGGCGTCGGCGTCCCCGTCGGCGGTGATGCGGAGGTAGTACGGCTCGGGCGACAGCGGGCCGGTGGTCGTCACCGTCCACTCCGCCAGACCGGCCCGCCACCCGTCGGCCGTGGCCAGGTAGGTGTCGGCGCGGGCGTCGTCGCCGTTGCCGCGGGCGATCTCGGCCGCGGTCACCAGGCCGGCGATCTCGGCCGCGATGGTGTTCGGCGACCACCCGCTCAGGTTCTCCCACCGCTCCTGCTCGGTGGCCGGCCCCTCGGCCACCAGGAAGTCCGCCGAGAGCCGCACCCGCTCCCAGTCCTCCGGGCCCGTCCGGCCGAGCTGCCAGGCGAGCACGATCGGCAGGGCGACCTCGTCCATCTGCAGCCCGCCGAAGACCGCCTCGCCGTCGAGGCGCGCGTTCTGCGGGAACGACCCGTCGGGACGCTGCTGCACCGTCCACAGGTGGTCCAGGGCGCGCTCGGCGGCCGCCTCGTCGCCCATCGCGATCAGGGCGGTCGCGTGCTGGTACAGGTCGCGGGACCAGACCTCGTGGTAGACGGGGAAGTGCTGCAGCTCGTCCGCCCAGGCCCACGGCTTGCCCGGGGAGGCGATGAACCCGCCGCGGAAGGTCTTGTCCTCACTGGCCGCGACGACCATGGCGGACACGTCGTACTCCGTGCGCCACCGCTCGGCGCTGGCCGGCACGGGCGCCAGGCCGTCGAGGTAGTCGTGCCAGCCTGCGGTGTAGGCGGCCAGGGCGTCGTCGAAGCCGCGGTCCAGCGCCCGGTCGGCGGCCTGCGCGGCGTCGTCCTCCGTCGTCCCGAAGCCGAGGGTGAGGGTGAGTCGCTGCCCGCCGCCGGTGCCGGTGAGGCCGGTGCGGCCGATCTGCACCACGTTGCCGGGGGTCGGCGTGTCCCACCTGTCGTCGAGGACGAAGTCGTCGCGCAGGTCCGACCAGCCGTCGCTGCGCTCGAGGTAGCCGCTGGAGGTGTCGGTGAGGCCGCCCGAGACGGTGACGGCGCTGCTCAGCGCGCCGTCGGTCGCCAGCAGCCGCCCGTCGGCGGAGCGGCCGGTGTCGTCGTTGGCGTTGAGCCCCAGGCCCACGTCGTGGAGCAGGTAGACCTGGTACGGCTGACCGTCCAGGGACTCGAAGCGGACGTCGACGAGCACCGCGGACCGGTCGGGGTCGGTGGTGTAGGTCTTGGTGATCCGGTAGCGGCCGCTCTGCGCGGTGTTGACCTGGCGGTAGACCAGGGCCCGCGGGTCGACCAGCTCGACGACGGAGTCGGTGGCCTCGTCCTCCCGCTCGGCGAAGGTGGCGCCGTCGGTGACGACGAACTGGGTGTCCCGGGAGCTCGGCGTGTCGATCCGCGGGGCGTAGACCTCGCTGAGCGTGCCGTCGTTCAGCGTGTACCAGACCGTGCTGTCGAGGGCGCCGATCGCCGTCCCGAAGCCGTCCTTGTCCCCCGGCGACCAGGTCGCCGCCTCCCCGGGGTACCCGGGCGCCGCGTCCGCCGCCTGCGCCGACGCGGGGACGACCACACCCAGCACGAGGACGCCGGCGACCACTGCGCCGCCGACCACCGGCCGCCTCCCGGACCCCCTCGGCCGTGCCGCTCCGCGGAGGCGCCTGCGGCGCGGCGGGGTGTCGGGCAGGTCGTACGGGCTCACCGGCTGTCCTCCGTCCCGGAGCCGGCCGGTGGAGCGCCGCCGTCGTGGTGCCGCGGCCGGCCGGGCACGACCGGCCCCCGTCCGGCCGTCGTCGTGTGGTGTGCACCACACCGTAGGAGAGCCGGGGTGGCCACGACCACCGGCCGGACCGCACGCACTCCCGCGGAGACGCCCGGGGCGTCTGCGCGGGAGTGCACGGCCGGCTCAGCGGCCGAGGATCCCGCCGATCGCGCCGCCGAGGCCGCCGCCCTGGCCGCCACCGCCGCTGATCATCTTGATCAGGTCGCCCGGGTCCAGCCCGAGCTTCTGCAGGATCCCGGCGTGCTGGTCGGTGTCGACCTGGCCGGGCAGGTCCTGGTCGGCCTGCTGCGCCTTGGCGTCGTCGCCCTGGGAACGCAGCAGCTGGAGGATCTGGTCCTTGTCGATCTGCATGACGCCCCGCTACCCACTCACCCCGCGGCTCGCACCACCCGGTCGGGCCGGACGACGGCGAAGCGGGCCCGTCCCGCCCGCAGCCACGCGGTGAGCGCGCCGTCGACGTCGTCGAGCTCGGCGCGCCGGCCGGCCGCGGTGACCGCCACGCGCCCCGGCGCCGCCAGCGCCACGACCGCGGTGCCGGCACCCAGGACGTCGTCGAGCCGGCACTCCCGCCCGCCGGCGCGGACGCGCGCCCGCGGCACGAGGGTCCCGGCCAGCCGCCGACCGGCCGGGCCGCGCCGCTCGACCAGCGGCCCGGCGCGCAGCGCGGGCGTGCGGCTGTCGGTGGCGTAGGCGGCCAGCGCCGGCACGCCCGCGACCGCGGCGAGCACGGCCCGCCGCACCGGCACCGCGCCCGCTCCCCCGCCGGTCATCAGCCGCCCGACCACCGCCGCGAGCCGGACCAGCGCCCGGGCGTGCGGCTCCCGCTCGGCGCGGTGGGTGTCGAGCAGCTCCTCACCCGCGGCGCCGGTGACGACGGCGGCCACCTTCCAGGACAGCTGGTGCACGTCGCGCAGGCCGAGCCCCAGGCCCTGGCCGACGAACGGCGGGGTGAGGTGGGCGGCGTCCCCGGCCAGCAGCACGCGGCCGCGCCGCCAGCGGTCGGCCACCTGCGCCCGGTAGACGTACTCGGCCGCGCGGACCACCTCGGCGTCCTGCGCCCCGAACGGCGCGAGCAGGGCGGGCAGCGCGGCGCCGGTGAGGTCCGCGGCCGTCTCGCCGGGCCGCAGCCGCGCCTCGAAGCGGTAGCGGTCCCCGCTGACCGGCATGAACGTCGCCGCGCGGTCCGGGTCGCACACCTGGTGCACGCCCGGCCACACCGGCAGCGGCACCCGCGCGCGCAGGTCCACGACCAGCCAGCGGTCGGGCCGGCCGAGGTCGCGCATCCGCGCGCCCACCAGGCCCCGGACGGTGCTGTTCGCCCCGTCGCACCCGAGCACGGCCGAGGCGACGACGTCGCGACGCCGCCCCGTGGCCCGCTCCAGCACGGTCACCGCGACGGAGCAGTCCGCCTCCGCGAGCCCGACGACCTCCTCGCCGCCGCGCAGCTCGACGCCCGGGGTGTCGCGCACCGCGGCGCGCAGCAGCCGCTCCAGGTCGGGCTGGTGGAACATCGACGCCTGGGGCCAGCCGTGCCGCCCGGCGTCCCCGGCGCGGTGGAACTCGGCGAGCGTGCGGTGCCGCGCGTCGAGCAGCCGCAGCCCCGCCATCGGCCGGCTGACCTCGAGGAACGCCTCGACGACGCCGGCGTCGGCCAGCACCCGCAGCGCCTCGTCGTCGAGGTGCACCGCGCGCGGCAGCCCGTACGGGCGGGGCTGGCGGTCGAGCAGCAGGACGGGCAGGCCGCGCCGGGCGAGCAGCAGCGCGGCGGTCGTGCCCACCGGCCCGGCGCCGACCACCACGACAGGCGGGATGACCGGCTGCGACGACACGCCGCCCAGTGTCGCCGACCGCGCCGGGTCCGGGCTGGCACAGTGGCCCGGCGATGGCCCCGACAGACGCCCCCGCGCCGCCGGCCGGGCGGCGCCGGCCCGGCCGGACGCGCGGGGACCGCCGGCGCGCACTCGCCGGCGGGCTGGGGCAGACGCTGGTCACCGCCGGCGTCGTGCTGCTGCTGTTCGTGGTCTACGAGCTGTGGGTGACCGACCTGTTCTCCGCGCGCGACCAGGACCGGCTCTCCGACCGGTTGCGGACCGAGTGGTCCGCCGAGCCGCCCGTCTCCGGGGTGCCCACCGTCCCCGCGCAGGTCCCGGTGGGCGAGCCGTTCGCGGTGCTGCACGTCCCCCGGCTGGGCGCGGACTGGTCGCGCGTCGTCCTCGAGGGGACCAGCGAGGACCAGCTGTCCCAGGGACCGGGCCACTACGCCGGGACGGCGATGCCCGGGGCGCCCGGCAACGTCGCGCTCGCCGGGCACCGGGTGGGCCGGGGCTCGCCGTTCCTCGACCTGGACCGGCTGCGGCCGGGCGACCCGGTCGTCGTCGAGGTGGCCGACGGGTGGTTCACCTACCGCGTGCTCGGCGACGCCTCCGGGGACCTGACGGCGCAGGACCCCAACGGCGTCCCCGGACAGCGGATCGTGACGCCGGCCGACGTCGACGTCATCGCCCCGGTCCCCGGGGGTGCCGCCGACGCCGCGCCCGCCGGGTCCTACCTGACGATCACCACCTGCCACCCGCGGTACTCGGCGCGGCAGCGGCTGGTGGTGCACGCCGTCCTCGACGGCCCGGGCGTGACCCGGGCGGACGCACCCGACGGGCCGCCGGCCCTGACCGAGGGCTGAGGAGGACCCCCGTGTACCGCTGGATCTGGCGACACCTGCCCGGGGGGACGGCGACCCGTTCGGTGCTGTCCCTTTTGCTCGCGCTCGCCGCGGCGGCGCTGCTGCTGTTCGTCGTCTTCCCCTGGGTGGAGCCGCACCTGCCGTTCACCGCGGTGACCGTCGACCCGGGCCGCTGAGCGGGACGTTGCAGTCCGTTGCGGTCCCTTGACGGCACCCGGTGCCGCGGTGAGTCTGTGGCCCGGCGCACACTCCAGCGGGGTGCGCCCACCAGGCTGCCCGCCGACGACGGCGGGCCGGACGGAGAGGACACCGGGTGAAGACCAAGGGCGCGATCCTGTGGGGCGTCGGCGAGGAGTGGTCGATCGAGGAGATCGAGCTGGGTGACCCGAAGGAGGGCGAGGTCCAGGTCCAGCTGGCCGCCTCCGGGCTGTGCCACAGCGACGAGCACCTCGTCACCGGCGGCACCCCGGTCGCGTTCTACCCGGTCATCGGCGGGCACGAGGGCTCCGGCGTCGTCACGAAGGTCGGCCCCGGTGTGACGGGCCTGCAGGAGGGCGACCACGTCGTCACGGCCTTCATCCCCGCCTGCGGCCAGTGCCCGCCGTGTTCCAAGGGCATGCAGAACCTCTGCGACCTCGGCGCCAACCTGCTGGCCGGCACCTCGATCTCCGACGGCAGCTACCGCATCCAGGCGCGCGGCCAGGACGTCATCCCGATGTGCCTGCTCGGCACGTTCTCGCCGTACATCACCGTGCACCAGGCGTCGGTCGTGAAGATCGAGCCCGACATCCCGCTGGAGATCGCCGCGCTGGTCGGCTGCGGCGTCACCACCGGCTGGGGCTCGGCCACCAGGGTCGCGGACGTGCGGCCGGGCGAGAACGTCGTCGTCATGGGCGCCGGCGGCGTCGGCATGAACGCCGTGCAGGGCGCGGCGGCGGCCGGCGCGAAGCGGGTCATGGTCATCGAGCCGGTGGCGAAGAAGCGCGAGTGGGCGATGGACCTCGGCGCCACGCACGTGTTCGAGTCGGCCGAGGAGGCCACCGAGAAGGTCAACGAGCTGACCTGGGGCCGGATGGCGGACAAGACGATCATCACGGTCGGCGACATCCAGGGCGAGGACGTCCAGACCGCGCTCAGCCTCACCGGCAAGGGCGGCCGCGCCGTCGTCACCGGCATGGGCAACGCCGCCAACACCGACGTCAAGCTCAGCCTGTTCGAGCTCACCCTGCTGCAGAAGGACCTGCAGGGCGCCATCTTCGGCGGCCTGGCCCCGCGGGCGGCGATCCCCGAGCTGCTCAGCCTCTACCAGGAGGGCCAGCTCAAGCTCGACGAGCTGGCCACCACGAAGTACAAGCTCGAGGACATCAACCAGGGCTACCAGGACATGCGCGACGGCAAGAACATCCGCGGGATGGTCGTCTACGGCGACTCCGACCGCTGATCCGGTCCCCGTGCCCGCCGGCGTCCGCGGCGGGCACGGGGAGCGCCGCCGCGGCCCGGCCCGCGCACCCGTCTGGCGGCCGTCGTCCGCGCTCGGGGGCTGGGCCCCGTCCCGCAGGTCCCGGTGATCGTCGTCTGCGGGCACGCGACACGGGCGGACACGCCGGGTGCCCGTGCGCGCATCCGGTGGTCGACCGGCGCGCGGCCGCGCTCAGCCCAGCAGGCGGGTGAGGGCGGGGCCGAGGTCGCGGACGGTGCGCACCATCTGCGCCGTCCCCGCACCCCGCGCGGCCAGCGAGCGCGCCGCCGTCTCCGCCTCGGGGGTGGGCAGCGGACAGAGCACGTGCAGCCGGTCGATGCCCGCGAGCGCGGTCTCGGGCGGGTCGCCGGTGGTGTGCAGGCAGTCCGACAGCAGCACGACCACGCGCTCGTCGGCGACCTCGGCGGCCAGCTGCAGCCGGGCTGCCCGCAGCGCGCCGGCGACGTCGGTCATCCCGTGCCCGCGCAGGCCCAGCAGGTGGGTGACGACGTCCTCCGCCGCCCGCCGCTGCCCCTGGCGCTGCACGACGTCGACGTCCCGGCCGAAGGTGATCAGGCTGGTCCGCAGCCGCTCGTCGCCGGTGAGGACGACGCCGGCCGCCGCCACCGCCGCGATCGCCACGCCGAGCCCGGTCATCGAGCCGGACGTGTCGACGGCGAGGCACACCGCGCGCCGGTGCCCGGTCCACCGCCGCGTGACCAGGTCGCCGGGCTGCAGCGGCGTCCCGACGTCCCAGCGGTCGAGCGTGCGGTCGAGGTCCAGGTCGCCGTCGCCGTGCCGGTCGGGCACCAGCCGCCGGGTGCCGCGGGTGCGCGAGCGGCCCACCCGGCCGACCTGGACGAACACGCGGCCGGCCAGGCGCCGGGCGGCGGCGCGCAGCTCGCGGTCGGTGGCCGCGGCCAGGTCGGTGAGCAGCGCGGCCGCGGCGTCGGCGTCCTGGGCCATCAGCTCGGCGAAGGCCTCCTCGTCGAGCTCGCCGACCTCCGGGCTGACCTCCTCGAACGCGTCGTGGCGGGCGGCCATCTCGCGGCGGCTGGTCTGCCGGCGGGCGCCCCCGCCGCGGCGGTCGCGGCGCGGGGAGGACGAGGGGTCAGCGCCCGCCGGGGACTCCGGCGGGCCTCCGGCTTTTCCCTCGCCACCCCCCTCGGCGGGAGCGGGGGGCTCCTCCTCGTCCGGCGGTGGCGGCCCGTCCGGCGGCCAGACGCCGTCGAGGATCTCGTCGATGACGGCCTCGGGGGTGCGCTCGACGCCCTCGGCGACCCGGATGCGGCCCGACAGGGCGGCGTGCGCGGCGTCGCGGGTGGTCTCGCGGGCGCCGTCGGCCCCCAGCCCGGACTGCCCGCGCACGTCCAGCAGCCCGCCGAGCAGCAGCACCAGGTCCGTGGCACCGCGCACCGACGAGCCCATCCGGACGTCGCGGTGCACCCGCGAGGCCCGCACCAGCCGGACGGCGAGCCCGATCAGCGACGGCGGCGCGCCCGTCACCGCGGCGACGATGGCCCGCTCCGCGGCGGCGTCCTGGTAGCCGAGGACGACGCGGCACATGCGGTCGGCGATCGCCTGCCCGACGCGGGCGGTGCCGATGGCGTCGAACGGGTTCATCGCCGCGATCAGCCGGAAGCCGGCGGCCGCCCGCACGTGGCCGAGCCGCGGCACGGTGATCTCGCCCTCGGTGAGCACCGTGATGAGGACGTTGAGCGTCTCCTCCGGGATCCGGTTGAGCTCCTCGAGGTACAGCAGCCCCGAGCCGCGCATCGCCGTCAGCAGCGGCCCGTCGGTGAAGCTGCCGGGCACGTACCCCTCGGCCAGGACGGCGGCCGGGTCGTACTGGCCGATCAGCCGGGCCGGCGTCAGCTCGGCGTTGCCCTCGACGAACACGACCTCCTGGCCGGCCTCGGCGGCGACGGTCCGCAGCAGCGTCGACTTGCCGGTGCCCGGCGGGCCCTCGAGGACGACGTGCCGGTTGGTGAGCAGCGCGACGGTGAGCACCTCGCGCTCGCGGCGCAGCCCGATGACCGGGTGCGGCACGGTCGGCGTCACGCGGCTCCCCTCTGAGCACGGCGGTGGCTGTGAGGCAGGTTACGGACGGGGCCGCGGCAGCACGCGGTGGGCCTCCCCGGCGCGGGCCGGGTCGAGCGGGACGGCGCTGGTGAGGACGGCGGGACCGAGCCGCAGGACGCCGTCGGTCAGCGGGGCGCAGCGGACCCCGCCGCGGCCGCGCATCCCCCGGTGCGCGCCGGGCGCGAGCACGGTGTCCAGCCAGGCGCACGGGTTGGCCGGCCGCCCGCCGCGCAGGACGACGACACCCTCCCCGCAGTCGAGGGCGAACACCGCGCCGCGCAGGGCCTCGACCTCGGCGCCGCGCAGGACGACGTTGCGCCGGGCGAGCAGCGGGTCCAGCGGGCCGGCGCCGAGCTCGGCGGCCAGCGCCTCGACCGACTCGGCGGCGAGCACGGTGACGGCGGCGTCGCGGTGCGCGGGCCGGCCGGCGTAGCGGTCGCCGACGATGCCGTGTCCGGCGCGCACCTCCACCCGCTCGGCCCGGTCGCCGTCCTGCGGCGGGACGACGCCGCCGGGTCGCCCGTCGTACCGGTGCACCGGCGAGACGAGCAGCCCCACCACCTCCACGTCGTAGGTGTACGGGCGGTCGGCGTCCAGCGGGTCGACGCTCAGCGGTCGACCAGCCCGTACTCCCGGGCCTCCTCCGCCGACAGCAGCCGGCCGGCGCGCATGTCGGCGGCGACCTGCTCGACGTCACGACCGGTCGCCCCGGCCAGCCGCTCCTGCAGCCGCCGCAGCCGCCGGGCGTGCTCGGCGGCGACGGCCTCGACGTCCCGGCCGAGGCCGCTGCCCGGCGCCCGCGGCTCGGTCAGCTGGAACAGGGCGTGGGTCCCGGCGGTGCGCCGGTCGGCCACCGCGAGCACGGCCACCGCGGCGCCGGTGATCGTGCCGAGGCAGGTGACGTGCACCGGCGCGCCCATGAGGTCGATCGCGTCGACGAGGACCAGGGCGGCGTCCAGGTCGGCGCTCACACCCGACAGCCGCAGCTGGACCGGGCCGTCGCCGTCGGCGTCGAGCAGCGCCAGCTCGGCGACCGCCCGGTTGACCGCGTCGGCGTCGAGCTCGCCGGACAGCGTCACCATGCGGTGCTCGACCAGCCGCTCGGCCAGCCAGTCGGGCGAGCCGACGACGACGGACATCGTCGTCGCGCCCTGCCCGGGGACGGCGGGCGGCCGGGGCGGCGGCTGCCACGGGCTGCGCGGGGAGTCGGGCGGCGGCAGCGGGAACGGGGGCTCCGGCGGGAGGGGTGGCCAGGTGCCTGGGGGACGGGTCACGGGAACTCCTCGGACGTGCGGACCTGCCAGTCGACGGTGCGGCCCAGGGCGGCCGCGTAGCGCTCCAGCGTCGACAGCCGCGCGTCCAGCTCCCCGCTCTCCAGGCGGGCGACGGCGGACTGCGACGTCCCCATGCGCGCCGCGACCTGCGTCTGGCTCAGCTCGCTCTCCCGGCGCAGCCGGACCAGCTCCTCGATCAGCCCGCGCCGGCGCTCACCCCGGTCCTCCAGGCCGGGGAAGCGGCTGCGGTGCGGCGGCGGCATACCAGGAACGGTATACCTCTTCCGCTATGTCCACGTCCCTCAGCGCTCGGCGGTGTGGTGGATCGGCCCCGCGGTGCCGCTCAGCCGCTCGCCCGTGCCGCCCCAGCGCCCGGCGATGATCTCCGCGGCGATCGAGACGGCGGTCTCCTCGGGCGTGCGGGCCCCCAGGTCCAGGCCGATCGGCGAGGACAGCCGGGCCAGCTCGGCCTCGGACAGCCCCGCCTCGCGCAGCCGCTCGAGCCGCTCGTCGTGCGTGCGCCGCGAGCCCATCGCGCCCACGTAGGCCACCGGCAGCCGCAGCGCCACCTCCAGCAGCGGGACGTCGAACTTCGGGTCGTGGGTGAGCACGCACAGCACGGTGCGCTCGTCGATGCGCCCGGCGTCGACCTCGGCCTGCAGGTAGCGGTGCGGCCACTCGACGACGACCTCGTGCGCGTCGGGGAAGCGGCGGGCGGTGGCGAACACCGGCCGGGCGTCGCACACGGTCACCCGGTAGCCGAGGAACGCCCCGACGCGGGCGACGGCGGCCGCGAAGTCGATGGCGCCGAACACGACCATCCGCGCCGGCGGGGCGAAGGAGGAGACGAACAGCGTCAGCTCGTCGCCGCGCCGCTCGCCGTCGTGGCCGTAGGTCAGCGTGCCGGTGCGGCCGGCGGCGAGCATGCCGCGCGCGTCGTCGGCGACGGCGTCGTCGAGGCGCTGCAGGCCGAGCGTGCCGGAGGACCGGTCGGGCCAGAGCACCAGCCGCCGGCCGATGCGGTCCTCGGGCCCGCGCACGCAGGTGACGACGGCGACCGGCTCGTGCCGGCCCACCGACTCGGCGATCTCCCCCAGCTCGGGGAACGACTCGCGCGAGACCGGCTCGACGAACACGTCGAGGATCCCGCCGCAGGTCAGCCCGACGGCGAACGCGTCGTCGTCGCTGACGCCGTAGCGCTCCAGCGTCGGGACGCCGGACTCGACGACGTCCCGCGCCTCCTCGTACACCGCCCCCTCGACGCAGCCGCCGGACACGCTGCCGACCGCCGTCCCGTCGGGACCGACCAGCATGGCCGCCCCGGCCGGCCGCGGCGCGGACCGCCAGGTGGCGACCACCGTCCCCATCCCGACCGTCTCGCCGGCCTGCCACCAGCCGACCAGGTCGTCCAGCACCTCACGCACGCGAGATCACCCCTGAAAGCTCCTCGAAGGCGGCCAGGCTGTGGCCGGACACGAACGCGTCGACCGACGGCAGCGCCGCCTGCATCCCACCGGTCAGCGGCTCGTAGCCGGCCCGGCCCTTGTGCGGGTTCACCCAGACGACGGCGTGCGCGAGCCGGCGCAGCCGCGCCATCTGCTCGCGCAGCAGGTCGGGGCTGCCCCGCTCCCACCCGTCGCTGCACACCACGACGACGGCGCCGCGGGCGGTCCCGCGCTGCCCCCACCGGTCCAGGAACGCCTTGAGCACCTCGCCCAGCCGCGTGCCGCCGGACCAGTCGGGGATCGCGCCGCCGCTGGCCGCCAGCGCCCGGTCGGGGTCGCGCAGCCGCATCTCGCGGGTCACCCGGGTCAGCCGGGTGCCGATGGTGAACACCTCGGTCGAGGCCGGCCGGGCGCGCACCGCGGCGTGGGCGAAGCGCAGCAGCGCGTCGGCGTAGGGGCTCATCGAGCCGGAGACGTCGACCAGCAGCACCACCCGCCGCGGCCGCGGCCGGGCCCGCCGGTGCAGCAGCCGGGTGACCTCGCCGCCGTCGCGCAGCGCCCGCCGCACCGTGCGCGCCGGGTGCACCGCGCCGTGCGGGGCAGGCCGGCGGCGGCGGGCCGGGCGCATGGGCGCCGCGGGGCGGACCAGCGCGAACAGCCGCCGCAGGTGCTCGCGCTCGGCCGGCGTCAGGTCGGCGACGTCGCGGTGCCGCAGCACCTCCTCGGCCGAGGCGGCGACGGCGAGGTCCGAGGGCGCCTCGCCCTCCTCACCGGGACCGCCGCCCTGCTCCAGGGGCGCGGTGGCGGCGGTCCTGGGCGGCGCGCTCGTCGCCGGCGTCGACCGGCGGGGGACCTCGCCGCCGAAGTACGCGGCGAACGCGGCGTCGTAGCGGTCGAGGTCGTCCGGACCCGAGCACAGCGTCAGCCGCCCGGCCCAGTAGACGGCGGTGGCGTCGAGGACGTCGAGCACCGCCACCGCCGACAGCATCGCCTCGACCCGGTCCGGGGAGGCGGCCACCCCGGCGGCGCGCAGCGTCCGGGCGAACCCCAGGACGGTGGCCACGACGTGGTGACGTGCTGGAACGGCCCCGTCCGGAGGCTCGCGCCGAGCGTGCGAGGCGTGAGGGGGACGGGGTCCTTCACCCGCCACCGAACAGCGCTCCGCGGGCCAGCGCGTGCACCCGGTCGGTGTCCTCGCGGTACTTGAGCACCGCGCCGAGGGTGCGGGCGGCGAGGTCGGGGTCCAGGTCGCGGGCGCCGAGGGCGTGCAGCGCGGTGGCCCAGTCCATCGCCTCGGCGACGCCCGGCGGCTTGAGCAGGTCCAGCGTCCGCAGCTTCCCGGTCGCCCGGGCCACCTCGCGGGCCAGCTGCTCGGTGACCTCGGGCAGCCGGGCGCGCAGGATGGCGACCTCGCGGTCGAAGTCGGGGTGCTGCAGCCAGTGGTAGAGGCAGCGGCGCTTGAGCGCGTCGTGCACCTCGCGGGTGCGGTTGGAGGTCAGCACCACCAGCGGCGGCACCTCGGCGCGCACGGTGCCGAGCTCCGGGATGGAGATGGTGAAGTCCGACAGCACCTCGAGCAGGAAGGCCTCGAACTCGTCGTCGGCGCGGTCGACCTCGTCGACCAGCAGCACGCTCGGGGAGTCCTCCAGCGCCTGCAGCAGGGGGCGGGCGAGCAGGAACCGGCGGTCGTAGAGCGAGGCCTCGAGCGCCTCGGTGTCGCCGGTGGCGTGCGCGGCCTCGGCGGCGCGCAGGTGCAGCAGCTGGCGGCCGAAGTCCCAGTCGTAGAGCGCCTGGCTGGCCTCCAGGCCCTCGTAGCACTGCAGGCGGTACAGCGGGCGGCCGG
The DNA here is from genome assembly GCF_054050655.1 of Geodermatophilus sp. SYSU D00663. NCBI lineage: Bacteria > Bacillati > Actinomycetota > Actinomycetes > Geodermatophilales > Geodermatophilaceae > Geodermatophilus > Geodermatophilus sp. SYSU D00663. The sequence continues at coordinate 45,569 of NZ_JBJGZT010000015.1, forward strand.
TGACCTCGGCCAGCGCCCGGGCCAGGGCGGTCTTGCCGACGCCGGCCTCGCCCTCGAGGAACAGCGGGCGGCGCATGACCAGCGCCAGGTAGGCGGCGGTGGCCAGGCCCTCGTCGGGGAGGTAGCCGGTCGAGCGGAGCGCCGCGGCCAGCTCGTCGGGTCCGCCGGGCAGGGCGTCGGTCCCGGGGAGCTCGGTCGTGGTCTCGGTCACGCCGCCGAGCATCCCACCTGCGCAGGCGGGCGACACGCCGCGGCCCCGGTGCCCGCAACCGTTGCAGACGCCACGGTGGCCGGCCGGGAGTCGTCGTCTCCGGCCGGCCACCGCCGTCTGGTGCGCCCGGTCAGGACCGGGCCGTGGTGCTGTTACCGGTTCAGCGACCGATCTTGCCGTCGTTGTCGCGGTCCAGGGCGTCCTTGGCCTTCTGCACGAGGCCGCGGTCGTCCCCGGTGGTGCCGGTGGTCGTCCCGGTCGTGGTGCCGGCGACGCCCGTGGTGCCGCCGTCGACCTCGATCTCCTCGCGGCGCACCTGGTCGGAGACGGTCTCCTGCTCGGTCACCGTCTGGGTGTCGAGGCGGACGCGCTCGACCGGCGTGGCCTCCTTGGACACGACGGGGCGCTCGGCGTGCAGGACGACCTCGTGCTCCTCCTCGGAGATGGCCGGCCCGTCCATCGCGTTGCCGATGTTGGCGTCGGTGATGGGCTCGCGCTCGACCCGCACCTCCTCGTGGGACACGGGGACGGTCTGGCTCACGTTCTCCGTGACGACGTACTTCCGCAGCCGCGCCCGGCCGGCCTCGACGCGCTGGGTGCCCACCTCGAGGTGCTCCTCGGAGCGGGTCATGGCGTTGTCGGTCGTCGGGCCGGAGACGTCGTGGCCCACGGTGCCGCGGGTCTCGAGGTCGTCGCGCACGCCGTCGCGGTCACGGTCGGTCGCCATCCCGACGGTGCCGGTGCCGGCCGTCGTCAGGTCCTGCTGCGACCGGTCCTGGTCCAGCGAGTAGGTGCCGGCGGTGCCGACGTCCGTCGTGGTCTGCGAGGTGGTCTGCGCCGTGGTCTGCGTCGTGGTCTGCGTGCCCGAGCCGAAGCCGAGGCCGTAGTACCGGTACAGCTCCTGCTCCTCCTGCGGGGACAGGTGCCCGTCGGTGTCGATCTTCGGGGCGTCCTTGACCTGGGCCTTGCTGACGCGTACGCGCAGGCCGTCGTTGGTCAGGTCGGCGTCCCGCAGCGGGACGAAGGACTCCTTGGTGCCGAACAGCCCGGTGCGCACCGTGGCCCACTCCGGCTGACCGGTCTCGTCGTCGAGGTAGACCTCGGAGGCCGAGCCGATCTTCTCGCCGGCCTCGTCGTAGACGTCCTGTCCGATCACGCGGCTGATGGTGTCGGTGCTGATCATCGTCGCTCTCGCTCCCATCTGAGCTGTGGTGTGACGGTCGGTTAGATGGGTGACCGGGCTCGGCGCGGCGAAACGACGGAGATCGAGTGCGACGCTTCGGTGGCTGAGCGTGCACCGCCCCGCCCGAGCGGCCCCGGCGGCGGGACGGCCGTTTCCGCTGGTCACCGCGGTGTTCCGATGAGCTGGCGCGTCGTCGACCGATCGCGACGTCCCGTGACGTTCCGCGATCGGCACGACCTCGGGCGTGTCGCGGCCTTCCTCACACACGGCCCGCTCGGCGCGTCTGCGGGCCTCATCCGCGGTCATCGGCTCTCCTGGGACCCGTGCCGCCGCGTTCCCCCTACGACAACCTGGTGCACCCCCGCACGGTCAAGAAGCCGCCGCCACAGGTGGCCGCCGAACGCGACCTCGTCGTCGAGGACCCCAGCTCGGGGTTCGTCGGCGCCGTCGTGCGCTGCGAGAAGGACGTCGTCCACCTCGAGGACCGGTTCGGGAAGGTCCGCGCCTACCCGCTCGGCCCCGGCTTCTGGGTCGACGGCCGTCCGGTGGTGCTCGTGCGCCCGACGCCGAAGGGCCCGGTGACGCCGACCCGCAGCGCCTCGGGCTCGACCTACGTGGCCGGTGCGCGCGCCCGCGTCGCCCGCGAGGGCCGCATCTACGTCGAGGGCAAGCACGACGCCGAGCTGGTCGAGAAGGTGTGGGGCCACGACCTGCGCATCGAGGGCGTCGTCGTGGAGCCGCTGCACGGCGTCGACGACCTGCCCGGCATCGTCCGCGAGTTCCGTCCCGGGCAGGGCCGGCGGCTCGGCGTGCTGGTCGACCACCTGGTGCGCGGGTCGAAGGAGTCGCGGATCGCCGAGCAGGTGACCGGGCAGCACGCGCTCGTCGTCGGCCACCCGTTCGTCGACGTCTGGCAGGCGGTCAAGCCCTCCGTCGTCGGCATCCGCGCCTGGCCGGAGGTCCCGAGGGGCGAGGACTGGAAGACCGGCGTCTGCCGCCGCCTGGGCTGGGAGGACGACACCGGCTACGTGTGGGCCCAGCGCATCCTGGCCCGCGTGCGGACCTGGACCGACCTCGAGCCCGCGCTCATCGGCCGCGTCGAGGAGCTCATCGACTTCGTCACGACGGACTGAGGAAGGACCCTCCTGCCCCCCACCGCTCGCAGGCTCGCGGCGGGCCCCTGCAGGAGGGCCGCGAGCGGTGGGGGCAGGCGAGGGATCAGCCGGGCACGTAGTCGAACGTGTCCGGGTCGGGGCCGGTGCGCTCGCCGCGGTCGAGGCCGGTGACGGTGGCCATCTGGCCCTCGTCGAGCTCGAAGTCGAACAGCGCGAAGTTCTCCTCGACCCGCGCGCGGGTCACCGACTTCGGGAAGACGACGTCGCCGCGCTGCACGTGCCACCGCAGCACGACCTGGGCGGGCGTGCGGTCCAGCTTCTCCGCGATCGCGACGATCGCCGGGTCGTCGAGGACCTTGCCCTGCGCGATCGGCGACCAGGCCTCGGTGACGATCTCGTGCTCGGCGTCGAAGGCGCGCACCTCGTCGTTGGTGAGATAGGGGTGCACCTCGATCTGGTTGACCGCCGGGCGCACCTCGGTCTCGCCGAACAGCCGGCGCAGGTGGTGCGGGTTGAAGTTGGAGACGCCGACCGCGCGGCACTTCCCCCCGGCGTAGATCTCCTCCATGGCCTTCCACGTCTCGACGTAGTCGACGTCGATGGTCGGCAGCGGCCAGTGGATCAGGAACAGGTCCAGGTAGTCGAAGCCGAGGTCGTCGAGCGTCTGGTCGAAGGCCTTCAGGGCGTCCCCGCGGCGGTGGAAGCCGTTGTTGAGCTTGCTGGTGACGAAGACCTCGGACCGGTCGATGCCCGACTCGCGGACGGCCTGGCCGACCTCCTTCTCGTTGCCGTACATCTCGGCGGTGTCGATGTGCCGGTAGCCGACCTCGAGTGCGGTGCGGACCGCCTCGACGGTCCGGTCCGGCGGGACCTGGTAGACGCCGAACCCCAACTGGGGGATCTCGACGCCGTTGTTGAGTCGGATCGCGGGCACGGTGGCCACGGGGGCTCCTCTCGCTGATGACGGTTGCGGCGCCGCGCACTCGCGTGGGCACGGAACACCGGCCCCCCGCCTACCCGGCAGCCCGGCGCTCAACCCGTGTCAGAAGTAGTCGAGCAGGCCGACCGGCGGCCCGGAGGCGAGCAGGTCCAGCGCGGACGGGTCGTCCGGGCCGGTCACGAGCCCGGCCAGCGCCGCGGCCCGGCCGCTGGTGACGCCGCAGTACAGCTGGGCGAACCCACGCACCGCCAGGACGAGCCCCGGCTCGCGGTCCGCGCGGCGCAGCTCCCCGGCGCCGTCGGCGAGCTCGAGCTCCCAGGGACCGGCGTTGCCGGGCACGAGGGGGTCGAGCAGCGTGAACGCCACCCGTCCGCGGACGTGCCCGGGCCAGCCGCGGTCGGCGACCGCGCGGACCACGTCGACCGGTCGGTGCATGAACGCCACCCCGGGACCGGCCGGCGAGCGCTCCAGCGGCAGCGCCCCGGCGATCGCGTCGCCGGCGAGCAGGGGCAGGCGGACGGTGCGGGTCACGGTCCGCCACCCGGCCAGCACCCCGACGAGCGCCCGCGCGGCGTCGGCGGTGACCGCCACCGCGTCGTGGACGGTGAGCAGCGCCTCGGGGCCGTAGCCGCGCCCGCGCCCGTACACGAGGGCCCCGGTCGGGACGCCGTCCTGCTCGACCACCGTGAGCCCGTCCACCCCGTCGGGCCAGGAGCCCTCGTGCGGCAGGTCGAAGACGCCCCCGCGCCGGGTGAGCAGCCCGGTGCGCGGGCGGGCGAGGGTCTCGTACAGCGCGTCGACGACGGGCAGGTCGGCCGGCCCGCCGGGCCGCACCTGCACGCCCGGCACGGGCGCGGACGGCAGCGAGGCGGTGTCCAGGTCCACCCGCTGCAGGGCGCCCACGACCTCCCACCCGAGGTTCCGGTACACCGCCGACACGGTCGGGAACAGCGCGCTGACCGCGGCACCGCGCTCGTGACCGCGGGCGAGCAGGTCGGTGAGCAGCGCGCGGGCCACCCCCGCGCCCCGGTACTCGGGCAGGACGGCGACGCCGCCGACGTCCACCGTGGCCACCTCCCGGCCGCCCCACCACTGCCGGTGACCGGTGTCGGTGGCCTTGCCGACCAGCCGGCCGCGGGCGTCGAACGCGCCCAGCCGCACCAGCCCCTCGACCGGCCGCAGCGCCCACTCCGGCGCCGCGGCCGGCCCGCCGAAGGCCAGGCGGCCCAGCTCCCAGGCGGCGGGGAGCTCGTCGTCGGCCAGCGGCCGCACGGTGACGCTCACGCGGCCACCGGCTCGAGCGCCGGGCGGCGCAGCAGCGGCGCGCCGAGCAGCGCGAGCCCGGCCGCGCCGGCCGCGGCCAGCGCGGGGACGGCGAAGGCCGCCCGGGCGCCCCACGCGTCCACCGCCGCGCCGGCCAGCGCCGAGCCGGCGGTGACGCCCAGCGTCAGGCCGGTGTTGGTCCAGGCCAGCGCCTCGGTGAGCGCCGCCCGCGGCACCCGGGACTCGGCCAGCGACGTCCCGGACACCAGCACCGGCGCGACGGCGAGCCCGGCGAGGAACCCGGCGCCGACCAGCAGCGGCAGCGAGGCCACCGCCCACAGCCCCTGCGCGGCCAGCCCGAAGAAGACCGCCGTCGCGAGGAACCGGGTGGCCAGCGTGCCGCGCAGCCGCGCCACCCCGTAGGCGAGCCCGGCGACCAGGCTGCCGCCGGCGTAGAGCGCGAGCGCCAGCCCGGCCAGCGCGGGCGCGCCCTGCTCCTCGGCAAAGCCCACGACGACGACGTCCATCGCGCCGAACACGGTCCCCACGCCCAGGTAGGTCGCGCAGACCAGCAGCACCGCCGCGTTCAGCGCGGCCGGCCGGTGCCGCCCGCCGGCGGACGGCGCGGGCGTCGCGGTGGGCTCGGTGGCGCGCTGCCGCGCCAGCCACAGCCCGCCGACGGTGCCCAGCACGATGCCGGTGGTGAAGCCGGCGGCCGGGGCGACCATCGTGCCGAGCACGGTCACCAGCGGCGGGCCGACGACGAAGACGACCTCGTCGACGACGGACTCGAAGGCGAAGGCGGTCTGCCGGCGCTCGGCGTCCTCCAGCGCGGCCGCCCACCGGGCGCGGACCAGCGCGCCGATGTTGGGCAGGCTCGCCCCGGTCAGCCCGGCGAGGGCGAACCACGCCCAGCGCGGCCCGTCGGCGACGACGACGCCGACGAACGCCAGCCCGGTGGCGAGGTAGGCGGCCATCGCCGCCTGCAGGACCCGCCCCTGGCCGCGGCGGTCCATGGCGCGGGCCCACTGCGGCCCGCCGACCGCGGCCGCGAGGGCGAGGGTCCCGGAGACGGCGCCGGCCAGGCCGTAGCTGCCGGACTCGCCCTCGACCAGCAGCACCGCGCCCAGGCCGAGCATCGGCAGCGGGAGCCGCGCGACCCACCCGGCGAGGGAGAACCAGACGGCTCCGGGGACGGTGAACAGGCGGCCGTAGGGGCCGAACAGCGTGCGGGGTGACACGGGCTCTTCTCGCGCTTCCTGGCCACAGGCGAGTGCGGGACTGCCCGCCGGACTCTCGGGTGGCGCCCCGACCGTAACAACGGGCACCGACGTCGTCGTCCCGGTTTCCGCCTGCCCGCCCGCCGGCAACCCGGCTGCAACCTCGGCCTCCGCACCAGCGGCCCGGGCCCGGCGATCGGCTCCGCGGATGCGGGGGCCGGCCGGTTCCTGTCGCGGGACGGGGGACGTGATCGCCGTTGCGCACTACATTCGCCAGCGTGAGTGCGACCCCGCTCCCCGACCCCTGGACCCGTCCGGCCGACGGCGTCCCGGGCACCGGCGGGCTGGTCGACCGGCACGGCCGGGTCGCCACCGACCTGCGGGTCTCGCTCACCGACCGCTGCAACCTGCGCTGCACCTACTGCATGCCGCCCGAGGGGCTGCAGTGGCTGCCCAAGGTCGAGCAGCTCACCGACGACGAGGTCGTCCGGCTGGTCCGCATCGGCGTCGAGCAGCTGGGCGTCCGCGAGGTCCGCTTCACCGGTGGCGAGCCGCTGCTGCGCCCGGGCCTGGTCGGCATCGTCGAGGCCACGACGGCACTCGCGCCGCGCCCGGAGGTCAGCCTCACCACCAACGCCATCGGGCTGGCCCGCGTCGCCCCCGCGCTCGCCGCGGCGGGGCTGGACCGGATCAACGTCAGCCTCGACACCCTCGACCGCGAGCGGTTCAAGGCCCTCACCCACCGCGACCGGCTCGACGACGTCCTGGCCGGGCTGCAGGCCGCCCAGGACGCCGGGCTCACCCCGGTCAAGGTCAACGCGGTCCTGCTGCGCGGCATGAACGAGGCCGACGCCGTCCCGCTGCTCGACTTCTGCCTCGAGCGCGGCTACCAGCTGCGGTTCATCGAGCAGATGCCGCTCGACGCGCACCACGCCTGGACCCGCGGCGAGATGGTCACCGCGGAGGACGTCCTCGAGCGGCTCTCGGCCGCACACGACCTCACGCCCGACACCGAGGAGCGCGGCTCGGCGCCGGCCGAGCGGTGGCTGGTCGACGGCGGCCCGGCCACCGTCGGCGTGATCGCCTCGGTCACCCGCTCCTTCTGCGGCACCTGCGACCGCACCCGGCTCACCGCCGACGGCCAGGTCCGCAACTGCCTGTTCGCCCGCGAGGAGTCCGACCTGCGGGCGGCGATGCGCGAGGGCGCCACCGACGCCGAGCTCGCCGACCGCTGGCGGATCGCCACCCTGGCCAAGCTGCCCGGCCACGGCATCGACGACCCGAGCTTCCTGCAGCCGTCCCGGCCGATGTCGGCCATCGGCGGCTGAGATGGTGACCGTCCGCTACTTCGCCGGCGCCCGCGCCGCGGCCGGCGTGGACACCGAGACCTGCGAGGCCGGCACGCTCCAGGAGCTGGTCGGCCGGATCGTCGACGCCCACGGCGAGCGCCTCGAACGGGTGCTCACCGCCTGCTCCTTCCTGGTCGACGGAACGCAGACGCGCGACCGCGCGTTGGAGCTGTCGCCCGGGGCGGTCGTGGACGTGCTGCCCCCCTTCGCCGGAGGATGACCGCCCCCTCGTGAGCCAGCCTCACCATACGAGCCGTCCCCTGCCCTCCCCCGCCACCGAGGTCGCTCCGTGATCGAGTGGCTGCTGGTCCTCGTCGGCGTCCTGCTGGTCCTCGCCTGCGCCGGCTTCGTGGCCTTCGAGTTCGCGCTGGTGACCGTCGACCGGGCCACCGTCGAGCGCGAGACCGAGGCCGGCGTCCGCGGGTCGGCGGGCGTCCTCGCCGCGCTGCGGACGCTGTCGACCCAGCTCTCCGGCGCCCAGCTCGGCATCACCGTCACCAACCTGGCCATCGGCTTCGTCGCCGAGCCCTCCATCGCCGCGCTGCTGCGCGGGCCGCTGGAGTCGGCCGGCCTGTCCGGCGCCGCGGCCCGGTCGGTGTCGATCACCCTCGCCCTGGTCCTGGCCACCGTGCTGACCATGGTGTTCGGCGAGCTGGTGCCCAAGAACGTGGCGATCAGCCAGCCGCTGCGCACCGCCCGCGCCGTCGCCGGCTTCCAGCGCGGCTTCACGAAGGCGACGTCGCTGGTCATCCGGTTCCTCAACGGCTGGGCCAACGCGATGCTGCGCCGGCTGTTCGGCGTGGAGCCACAGGAGGAGCTGGCCTCGGCCCGCTCGCCGGAGGAGCTGACCTCGCTGGTCCGCCGCTCGGGCCGGCAGGGCACCCTGCCCGCCGAGACCGCGGTGATGCTCGAGCGCGGGCTGGCCTTCGGCGAGCTGCGCGCCAGCGACGCGGCCACGCCGCGCACCCGCATGACCACCGTCCCCGCCGACGCCCCCGTGGCCGAGGTGCTCACCGCCGCGCGCGACTCGGGGCACTCCCGGTTCCCGGTGGTCGCCGACGGCGGCGTCGACGACGTCGTCGGGATGGTCCACGTGAAACACGCCCTCGCCGTCGCCCGCGACCGGCGGGCCGACACCCCGGTCTCGGCGGTCATGCTGCCGCCGCTGTTCGTCCCCACCTCCCGGCGGCTGGACGACCTGCTCGGCGACCTGCGCCGCGGCGGGCTGCAGATGGCCGTCGTCGTCGACGAGTACGGCGGCACCGACGGCGTGGTGACCGTCGAGGACCTCGTGGAGGAGATCGTCGGCGACCTCACCGACGAGCACGACCAGGAGACCGGCGACGACGTCGTCGACCGCGGCGACGGCACCTGGTCGGTGTCCGGGCTGCTGCGGCCCGACGAGGTGGCCGCCGCGACCGGCCTGGCCGTGCCCGCCGACCGGCACTGGGAGACCCTCGGCGGCCTGGTGCTGCACGTGCTCGGCCGGATCCCCGAGGTCGGGGACCGGATCGAGGCGCGGCCCGCCCTGCCGCCGGAGCTGGCCGCCGAGGCCGAGGGGCTCCCGGCCGGCGTGTGGGTGCAGGTCGAGCGGGTCGACGGCACCCGCGTCGAGCGGGCCGTCGTCGGCGGCCTGCCGGCCACCACCGGCGACGACGAGGAGGACGACCGTGGGTGACTGGGTCGGCGTGCTGGTCGCCGTCGTGCTGCTGCTCGCCAACGCGTTCTTCGTCGGCGCGGAGTTCGCGCTCATCTCCGCGCGCCGCTCCTCGATCGAGCCGCTGGCCGAGGCGGGCTCCCGCCGCGCCCGCACCACGCTGGCCGCGATGGAGCGCGTGTCGCTGATGATGGCCGGCGCGCAGCTGGGCATCACCGTCTGCTCGCTGGGGCTGGGCGCCATCGGCGAGCCCGCGGTGGCGCACCTGCTCGAGCCGGTGTTCGAGGCGCTGTCGGTGCCCGAGGCGCTGGTGCACCCGATCTCGTTCGTGATCGCGTTGACCGTCGTCGTCGCGCTGCACGTGGTGATCGGCGAGATGGTGCCGAAGAACCTGGCGCTGGCCGGCCCCGACCGGGCCGCGCTGGTCCTCGCCCCGCTGCTGTCCGGCGTGGTCACGGTGCTCAAGCCGGTGATCGTCTCGCTCAACGCGCTGGCCAACGGGGTGCTGCGGCTGCTGCGCGTCCAGCCCAAGGACGAGGTGACCAGCGCCTTCACCCGCGACGAGGTCGCCGGCCTGATCGACGAGTCCCGCGCCGGCGGCCTGCTCGACGAGCGCGGCCACGAGCTGCTCACCGGCGCGCTGCAGCTGGAGGAGCGCGACACCCGCTCGGTGCTCATCCCGCGGGCCGCGCTGACCGTCGTCGCGCCGGACGACGACGTCGCCGCCGTGGAGCGCGCCGCGGCCGCCACCGGCTTCTCCCGCTTCCCGGTGGCCGTCGGCGACCGGCTGCTCGGCTACGTCCACGTCAAGGACGTGCTGGCCGCCGACGGCGCTCCGGAGCCGCGGGTCCGGGACATCACCCGGCCGCTGCCCCGGGTGGCCGCCGAGGACGACCTGCGCCGCACGCTGGGCGTCATGCAGGCCGGTCGCGCCCAGTTCGCCGCGGTCACCGAGGGCGGCCGCGTCGCCGGCGTCGTCGCGCTCGAGGACATCCTGGAGGAGCTCGTCGGCGAGATCCGGGATGCTGCACACCGGGACTCCGCACACCGGAACGCCGAGAGGACGGGAGCGCGATGAGCTTCATCGAGAAGGCGAAGGCCAAGGCCGAGGAGCTGCTCGGGCGGGCCGAGGAGGTCTACGGCCAGTCGCACGGCGACGCCGCCGCGCAGGTGGCCGGCGAGGCCCACCGGCTGGAGGGCGAGGCGGAGCTGGAGGAGGAGCGCGCCGAGGAGGCCGCGCACAGGCGCACCCGCCCGACCGACGAGGGCGGCTCCACCGCCGGCTGAGCGGGAGCACCGTCCGGCGCCCCGTCCGCCGGCCCGTGCGTCTTGACCGGTGTCCGCCCCCGGGCGAAGCATGGCGGCCAGCGGGGGCGGACCCGGATGGGGGCTACCCATGACGACGACACGGCTGCGCCCCGAGCTGGACGACCTCCGTGCCCGCGTGTCGGGCACCGTGGTCGGGGAGCACGACCCCGGCTACGACGAGGCCCGCGCGGTGTGGAACGGCATGATCGACCGTCGTCCCTGGGCCGTGGTGCGGGCCGCCGGCGTGGAGGACGTCGCGCCCACCATCGGCTACGCCCGGGAGCACGCCCTCGACCTGGCCGTGCGCGGAGGGGGGCACAACGTCGCCGGCACCAGCAGCGTGGACGGCGGGGTCGTGCTCGACCTCGGCGGCCTGCACGCCGTGTCGGTCGACCCGGCGGCGGGGACCGTGCGCGTCGAGGCGGGCGCCACGCTGGCCCACGTCGACGCGGCCACGGAGCCGCACGGGCTCGTCGTGCCGGTCGGCGTCGTGTCCGGTACCGGCATCGCGGGGCTCACCCTCGGCGGAGGGGTGGGCTGGCTGACCCGGCCGTACGGGCTGGCCGCCGACAACCTGGTGTCCGTCGAGCTGGTCACCGCCGACGGGCAGCGGATCACGGCCGGCGACACCGAGCACCCCGACCTCTTCTGGGCGCTCCACGGCGGTGGCGGCAACTTCGGCGTGGTCACCTCCTTCACCTTCCGGGCCCGGCCGCTCGGACCGCGGGTGTTCGCCGGCAACTTCCTCTACCGGCAGGACCGCTGGCCCCAGGCGTGGGCCGCGATGGAGAGGTGGACGCGCGACCTGCCGGACGAGATGACGGCGATCTCGACGTCGTTGACCCCGCCGCCCGTCGCGGGGCTGGGCGACGAGCCGCTCCTGCTGGTCGGGTTCGCGTGGGCCTCGGCCGACCACGCGGCCGGGGAGGCCCACGCCGAGCGGCTGCGCGCGCTCGCCCCGCCGGACGAGGAGGAGCTCGGCGCGGTGCGGTGGGTCGAGTGGCAGTCCGCGTTCGACGCCCTGTTCCCCGACGGCGTCCGGGCCTACTGGCGCAACACCTCGTTCGACCGGCTCGACGCCGCGGTGGCCGACGTGCTGGTCCGCCGCGCGTCGGAGCAGACCTGGACCGGCACCGCCTTCGACGTCCACCACCTCGGCGGTGCGTTCGGACGCGTGCCCGAGGAGGCGACGCCGTTCCCCAACCGGGCCGCCCGGTTCTGGCTCAACGTCTACGGGTTCTGGAGCGACCCGGCCGACGACGACGCCCGGACCGCGTTCGTCCGGGGCCTGGCCACGGACATGGAGCCGTTCGCCACCGGGGGCCAGTACGTCAACTTCCAGGGCGCCGAGCCGGCGGGGCACCGCGGGTTCGACCCGCGCAGGGTCTTCGGTGCGGCCAAGTACCGGCGGCTCGTCGACGTGAAGCGGCGCTACGACCCCGGGAACCTCTTCCACGTCAACCACAACATCCCGCCGGGCTGAGCCCCGGCCCGGGCACTCGGCCGTCCGGCACGGCGCCGTCCGGCAGCGGGGTGGCGGGGGTCCTCAGCTCCCGAGACGCAGGGCGACCAGCGCGACGTCGTCCTCGGGCCGGCCGTGCACGAGCCGCTCGATCACCTCGTCGCACAGCTCGTCGAGCGGCCGCCCGGCGAGCTCGGTGACGGCCCCGGTCAGCCGGGCCAGCCCGGCGTCGAGGTCGAGGCCGCGCCGCTCGACCAGCCCGTCGGTGAACAGCAGCACCGTGGAGCCGGGCTCGAGGACCACGGCGCTCTCGCCGCGGGCGCCGGCCGGGTCGACGCCGAGCAGCAGGTCGCCGGGCGGCGGGGGCAGCTCGACCGGCCGGCCCGACGGGTCGAGCACAAGCGGCGGCAGGTGGCCGGCGCTGGACCAGCACATCCGCGTCGCCGCGCCCTCCCCCGGCAGCCGCTCGAAACGGGCGACGGCGGCGGTGGCGTAGGTGTCCACGCCGAGGGTGGCCATCGCCTCGTCCAGCCCGCGCAGCACCTCGGCGGGGCCGGCGTCGCTGTAGGCGGCGATGCCGCGCAGCAGCGAGCGCAGCTGCCCCATCGCGGCCGCCGCGGCGGTGTCGTGCCCGACGACGTCGCCGATGACCAGCGTCGTCGCCCCGCCGGGCTGGACGAAGGCGTCGTACCAGTCGCCGCCGACCCGCGCCGCCTCCGCCGCCGGGGTGTACCGCACCTCGACCGCCCCGAGCCCGGACCCGCGCGGGTCGGTGAGCAGGCTGCGCTGCAGCGCCTCGGCGAGCTGGTGCTGGCGGGCGAACAGCCGGACGTTGTCCAGCGCCAGGCCCACCCGGCCCGCGACCTCGCGGGCGGTGAGCGGGTCCACCCGGGCGGCGCTGCGGCTCTCGGCGGCGAGGAAGGTCAGCGCGCCGATCACCCGGTCCCGGCCGGGCAGCGGGACGGCGAGCACGGCGGGCGCGCCCAGCCCGCGGTAGAGCCGGGCGGCCTCCTCGTCCTCGATCGCGGCGAGCACCGCGGCGCCGTCGGAGGCCACCGTCTCCCCCGCCAGCGCGCGGACCACCGGGGCGGCGGCGGGCATCCCGGGCAGCCGGACGGCGGCGTAGCGGGCCAGCAGCTCGCGGCGGGCGGGGTCGCCGTGCCAGGACCCGAGGTCGCGGGGGCGGCCGTCGTCGTCGAGGACGGTGAGCAGGCAGGCCTCGCCCAGCTCCGGCACGACTAGCCGCGGGATCCGGCGGACCGCCTCGGCGAGCTCCAGCGTGCCGGTCAGCTCGGAGCCGACGCGGGCCAGCAGCGCGAGCCGGTCCTGCGCGGTCCGGCGGGCGGTGACCTCGGAGAAGTACAGGGCCAGGCCGGTCGGCAGCGGGACGGCGCGCACCTCGAACCAGCCGTCGAGCGGCTCGGGGTGGTAGGCCTCGACGCTCCGCGGGGTGCCGGTGGCCATCGCCTCGCGGTAGACCCGGCCGAACTCGTCGTCCCGGTGGGCGGGGAAGGACGCCCAGAAGCAGCTGCCCACGAGCTGCTCCCGCGTCCGGCCGACCACGGCCTCGCCGTGGACGTTGACGTAGGTGACCCGCCAGTCGGCGTCGACGGCGATGTAGCCCAGGGGCATCGCCTCGAGGACGGGGTCGCGCTCCGGCGCGGGCACGGGCACCTCGCTGTCGTCCGGCCGCTGTGCGCGGGCACACCAGGGCAAGCCCCACCCCACCCTTGGAGTGGGCATCGTTGTGCCACGCGCGTCCCGGCCGGTCAAGCAGCCGGGCCGCACCGGTACCGGGACGCGACCTGCCTCAGGGGCAGGCGACCCACTCCTCGTCGCCGTCGGTGAAGACCTGGCGCTTCCAGATCGGCAGCCGCTTCTTCACCTCGTCGACGAGCTCGGCGCAGGCGGTGAAGGCCTCCCCGCGGTGGGCCGAGCTGACCGCGCAGGCCAGCGCGACGTCGCCGATGCCCAGCAGGCCGACCCGGTGGGAGACGGCGACCGCGCGGATCCCCGGGCGGGCGGCGAACTCCTCGGCGAGCTCGGTGATGACCTGCGCGGCGGTGGGGTGGCCGACGTACTCCAGCTCGGTCACCGACCGGCCGCCGTCGGTGTCCCGGACGACGCCGGAGAAGGAGACGACGGCGCCGGCACCCGCGTCGGCCACGGCCTGCTCGTGCTCGGCGACCGACAGCGGCTCGTCGACGACCCGGGCGATCACGGCGCCGAAGCTACCCCGCCCGGCGGCACGTCGAGGTCCCCCGGGTCCGCCAGGCCCGTGCAGTCGACCTCGGTGACCGGGTGCGCGGCCAGGTAGCGGCGGGCGCCCTCGTCACCGGTCGCCGTCGCCGCCACCCCGGCCCAGTGGTCGCGCCCCAGCAGCACCGGGTGCCCGCGGACGCCGTCGTAGGCGGCGACCGCCAGCGCGCCGGGGTGCGCGTGCGCGGCGACGGCGCGCAGCGCCTCCGGCGTCATCCCCGGCACGTCCACCAGCGTGACCAGGGCGGCGTCGACCCTCCCGGGCCAGCCGCGCAGGCCGTCGAGGCCGGTGCGCAGGCTCGAGGCCATGCCGGTCTCCCAGTCGCGGTTGGCCAGCACGGTCGCGCCGGTGAGGTCGGCGGTCCGCCACACGTCGACCGCGCGGGCACCCAGGACGACGAGCACCGGGTCGCACACCGCGCGGGCCGTGCGCACCGCCCGCTCGACCAGCAGGCTGCCGCCGTACTCGACCAGCGCCTTGGGCATGCCGTAGCGCCGCCCCCCGCCCGCGGCGAGGACCAGCCCGGCGACCGTCGTCATGACCCCAGCCTGTCAGCGCGTCCGGTCTCAGCGCGCGTAGACGGCGACCTCGGAGGCCTTGACCACCGCCCACACCGGCGACCCCGGCGCCAGCCCGAGCTCGGCGAAGGCGGTCGCGGTGACGTCGGCGACCAGCGGCACCTCGCCGTCGAGCTCGCAGCGCACCGTGGCGCCGTGCGGCGTCGCCCCGGCCACCCGCGCCGGCCAGACGTTGCGGGGGCTGCCCTCGGGCCGGACCGGGTAGAGCGCCACCGACTCCGGGCGGACGGCGACGAACACCGGCCCCGCGGTCTCCTCGGCCACCGCCACCACGCCACCGCCGTCGAGGCGCACCGCCGTCCCCTCCCCCGTGCCCGGCAGCAGGGACAGCCCGACCAGCCGCGCGACGTAGTCGGTGCGGGGGTGCCGGCTGACGTCGGAGGGCGTCCCGGCCTGCACCACCCGGCCGTCCTCGACCACCACGACCCGGTCGGCCAGCGCCATGGCGTCCACCGGGTCGTGGGTGACCAGCACGGTGCTGCCCGCGTAGTCGGCCAGGTGCCGGCGCAGCTCCGCGCGGACGGCGAGCCGTGTGCGGGCGTCCAGCGCCGACAGCGGCTCGTCGAGCAGCAGCAGCGCCGGGTCGCCGACCAGCGCGCGGGCCAGGGCCGCCCGCTGCGCCTGCCCGCCGGACAGCTGCGCGGGCCGCCGGTCGGCGAGGCCGGCCAGGCCCACCCGCTCGGTCCACGCGGCCGCGGCGCGGCGCGCGTCGGCCTTCGACGCCCCGCGGGTGCGCGGCCCGAAGGCCACGTTGTCCAGGACGGAGAGGTGCGGGAAGAGCAGGTGGTCCTGGAACACCATCCCGAGCGGGCGCCGGTGCGCGGGCAGCTGCACGCCGGCGTCGACGTCGTCCCACACGGTCCCGTCGACGGCCACCCGCCCGCCGTCGGGCGGCAGCAGGCCGGCCAGCACCCGCAGGAGCGTGGACTTGCCGGCGCCGTTGGGCCCGAGGACGGCGAGCACCTCGCCGTCGGGCACGTCGAGGGCGACGTCGACGGTCACCGGGCCGCGGCGGACGCGGACCTGCGCCTCCAGGGTCACGGGGCCACCCCCGTGCGCCCCAGCCAGCGGTCGCGCAGGAGCAGCAGGGTGGCCACCGAGACGGCCAGCAGCACCAGGGACAGCACGATCGCCGCGTCCGGGTCGCGCTGCAGGGCGAGGTAGACCGCGAGCGGCATCGTCTGCGTCGTCCCGGGGAAGTTGCCGGCGAAGGTGATCGTGGCGCCGAACTCGCCCAGCGCCCGCGCCCAGCACAGCACCGCGCCGGCGGCGACGCCCGGCGCCACCAGCGGCAGGGTGACCCGGCGGAAGGTGGTCCAGCGGTCGGCACCGAGGGTGGCCGCGGCGTCCTCGAACCGGGCGTCGGCGGCCCGCAGCGCCCCCTCGACGCTCACCACGAGGAACGGCATCGCCACGAACGTCTCGGCGACGACCACCGCGGTGGTGGTGAACGGGACGGTGATCCCCGTGGTCTCGGCGAGCCAGCGCCCGACCAGCCCCTGGCGGCCCAGCACGAGGAACAGCGCGACGCCGCCCACCACCGGCGGGAGCACCAGCGGCACGGTCACCAGCGCGCGCAGCACCGCCCGCCCGCGGGCGCGGGATCGGGCCAGCACCCAGGCCAGCGGCACGCCGAGGACGACGGAGACCAGCGTGGCCAGCGTCGCGGAGACCAGCGACAGCCGCAGCGCCTGCCCGACGCCCGGCTCGGTGAGCAGCGCGGGCACCTGCGGCCACGGCGCGCGGACGACCAGCGCGACCAGGGGCAGGACGAGGAAGGCGACGGCGAGCGCGGCGGGGACGAGCAGGGGCGCCGGCGTGCGGGCGGGCCTCACGGCGCCCGGAAGCCCGCGTCCCCGAGCGCGCGCTGCCCCTCCTCGGACAGGACCAGGTCGACGAAGGCCCGCGCCGCCTCCGGGTTGGGGGCGCCGGTCAGCGTGCACAGCGGGTAGTCGTTGACCGCGTCCTCCGCCTCGGGGAAGGGGACGGCCTCGACGGCGTCCCCGGCGGCGACGACGTCGGTGGCGTAGACCAGCGCGGCGTCGACCTCGCCGAGCTCCACCTTGGTCAGCGCGGCGCGGACGTCCTCCTCCTGCGTGTCCGGGCGGGGCGTCACGCCCGCGGCGGCGAAGACGTCCTCCGACGCCGCGCCGCAGGGCACCTCGGGTGCGCAGACGGCGAGGGTGAGCTCCTCGCGGGCGAAGTCGGCTAGGCCGGTGACGCCGGCCGGGTTGCCCGCGGGGACGGCGATCTGCAGGACGTTGGCGGTGAACACGGTGGGGTCGCCGTCGGCGAGGCCGGCGTCGGTGACCACCGACATCTGGGTGCCGTTGGCCGAGGCGAAGACGTCGGCCGGGGCGCCCTGGGTCAGCTGGGTGGCCAGCGCCGAGCTGCCGGCGAAGTTGAACTGCACGGTCAGGCCGTCGCTCCGCTCCTCCAGCCGCTGCCCGAGGTCGGTGAAGACGTCGGTGAGCGAGGCGGCGGCGAAGACGGTGAGCGTGCCGGTGGGGCCGTCGCCGTCCCCGGCCGCGCTCGCGCCGGCCCCTCCCCCGCACCCGGCGGCGCCGAGCGCCACCGCGACCAGCGCCGCACCGATCCCACGTCCCCGCATGCGCGGGACAGTAGCCCCTCCGGATCCGCAGGTGCGGACCTCCTACGGGACGTCGACGCTCACCTGCGTGGCCTTGACCGTGGCGACGGCGCGGACGCCGACCTCGAGGCCCAGCTCGTCGGCCGCCTCGCGGGACATGAGCGAGACCAGCCGGAACGGCCCGGCCTGGATCTCCACCTGCGCCATCACCGTGTCGCGCAGGACCCGGGTGACGATGCCGGCCAGCCGGTTGCGCGCCGAGGAGCCGCGGGTGGTGCCCGGCTCGGGCGCCTCGTGCAGCTCGGTGGCCAGGCGGGCGAGGTCGGCGCCGTCGACGTGCGCGGGGCCGCCGCCCTCGCGCGACGCCGGCAGCCGGCCGCCGTCGATCCACCGGCGCACGGTGTCGTCGCTGACCCCGAGCAGCGCCGCGGCCTCGGCGATCCGGTAGCTCGCGCTCACGCCGGGGACCCTACGTGCGCGGCGTGTGCACGCACCGCCGTCCACGGCCCCCGGCCACCGCGATCCGTGCACACGCCGCGTCCCCCGGGAGACGCCGACACCCCGGCCTCCGTTTGCCGATCGCGGCGTCCGGGCAGCGGCAGCCGGTGTCACGCACCCCCAGCGACAACCCCGCCGGCGGCTCGGCCTCGGTCCGCACCCGCCGGCTGCGCGAGGTCTCCCGCGACGTCCTCGGCTTCGAGGAGTTCCGTCCCGGCCAGGAGCGGGCCATGCAGGCCGTGCTGTCCGGCCGGGACACGCTGGCGGTGCTCCCGTCCGGCGCCGGCAAGAGCGCGGTCTACCAGGTCGCCGGGCAGCTGCTCGACGGCCCGGTCGTCATCGTCTCGCCGCTGATCGCCCTGCAGCGCGACCAGGTGGAGCGGCTGCAGGAGCTCGGCGACGATGCCGGCCGCGCCGCCCAGCTCAACTCCAGCCTGTCCGCCGGCGACCAGCGCGCCGCCCTCGAGGGCCTGGCCGACGGGACGGTCCGCTTCCTCTTCCTCGCTCCCGAGCAGCTGACCAAGCCCGAGGTGGTCGACGCGGTCCGCGGGGCCGGCGTGGCGCTGTTCGTCGTCGACGAGGCGCACTGCGTCTCGGCCTGGGGGCACGACTTCCGCCCCGACTACCTGCGGCTGGGGCAGGTGGTCGAGCAGCTGGACCACCCCACGGTGCTCGCCATGACCGCCACCGCGGCCCCGCCGGTGCGCGCCGAGATCGTCGAGCGGCTGGCGATGCGCGACCCCGAGGTCGTCGTCGCCGGGTTCGACCGGCCGGAGATCCGGCTCGAGGTCGACCACCACGCCGACGCCACCGCCAAGCGGAACGCGGTCCTCGACCGCACGACCGCCGAGGTCGAGGCCGGCCGCGGCCCCGGCATCGTCTACAGCGCCACCCGCAAGGGCACCCTCGAGGTCGCGGAGGCGCTCACCGAGCGCGGGCTGCGGGCGCGGCCGTACCACGCGGGCCTCAGGAAGAGCGAGCGCGAGGACACCCAGCGCGCGTGGATGGAGGACGAGCTCGACGTCGTCGTCGCCACCACGGCCTTCGGGATGGGCATCGACAAGCCCGGCACCCGGTTCGTCGTCCACGCCGAGCCCGCCGACTCGATCGACAGCTACTACCAGGAGATCGGCCGGGCCGGCCGCGACGGCGAGCCCGCGCTCGCGGTGCTGGTCTACCGGCAGGAGGACCTCGGCCTGCGCCGCTTCTTCGCCGCCGGCGCCCCCGCCGAGGAGGAGCTGCAGCAGGTCGCCGGGCTGGTCGCCGCCGCGCCCGCCGCCGGCGTCGAGGACGGCGTCGACGTCAAGCAGCTGCGCGAGGAGACCGGCCGCGGCGCCACACCGCTGGCCCGCGACCTCAACCTGCTGGAGCAGGTGTCCGCCGTCGTCCTCGACGAGGAGGGCGCCGCGCACCCCGCCGAGGGCGCGCCCGCCCCCGGCGAGGCGGCCGCCGCCGCGCGCGGGCTCGCCGAGCACCACGAGCGGGTCGACCAGAGCCGCGTCGAGATGATGCGCGGCTACGCCGAGACCACCGAGTGCCGCCGCCAGTACCTGCTCGGCTACTTCGGCGAGCAGCTCGAGGAGCCCTGCGGCAACTGCGACAACTGCTCGGCCGGCACCTCCCGCGAGCAGCCGTCCGGCGGTGACGCCGACACCCCGTTCGCCCCCGAGACCCCCGTGACGCACACCGAGTGGGGCCCCGGCGTGGTCATGCGGGTGGAGGACGACCGCGTCGTCGTCCTGTTCGAGGAGGTCGGCTACAAGACCCTGGCGCTCAAGGCCGTCGAGGCGAACGACCTGCTGCAGGTGCGGGGGGCCGGCGGCTGACCGGACACCTCATCGGGTGCTCACCCTGCGGGAGCGCCCGGGGAAGTCGATGATCAAGGCCGGATCGCCGGGCGCGTCGCCCGGTGCGGGAGGAGAGCGCACGTGAAGGTCCTCGGCATCAACGCCATCTACCACGACCCGGCGGCGGCCCTCGTCGTCGACGGGAAGGTCGTGGCCGCGGCCGAGGAGGAACGCTTCAGCCGGCGCAAGCACGGCAAGCGCCCGCTGCCGTGGAGCGCCTGGGAGCTGCCCGAGCTGTCGGCCGCGTGGTGCCTGGAGCACGCGGGCATCCGCCCCGAGGAGCTCGACGCCGTCGCCTACTCCTTCGACCCCGCCCTCATGGGCACGCCGGAGGACTCCGGCCTGTTCGACGACGGCGACACCATGCGCAAGAGGTACGCCGAGATGGCGCCGGACTTCCTCGCGCACGCCCTCCCCGGCCTGGACCCCGCGAAGGTCCGCTTCGTCAAGCACCACGTCGCGCACGCGGCGTCGGCCGGCAAGGCCGCGCCGCAGCGCGACAACGCCGTCCTGGTGCTCGACGGCCGCGGCGAGGCGCACAGCCACCTCGCCGGCCGCTACGTCGACGGGCAGCTGGAGATCCTGGCGGGGCAGTCGCTGCCGCACTCGCTGGGCCTCATGTACGAGGAGCTCACCGACCACCTGGGCTTCCTGCGCAGCTCCGACGAGTTCAAGGTCATGGCGATGGCCTCCTACGGCAAGCCGCGCTTCCTCGGCGAGCTGTCCGAGCTCATCCGCGCCACCGGCGACGGCGGCTTCCGCACCGAGAGGATCGACTTCTCCGAGTTCGCGCCGCGCCTGGGCAAGGACGAGCGGTGGACCGAGGACCACGCCGACCTCGCCGCCAGCGTGCAGACGCGGCTGGAGGAGGTGCTGGTCGACCTCGCCCGCTGGGTGCACGAGCAGACCGGCGAGAAGACGCTCACGATGGCCGGCGGCACCGCGCTCAACTGCGTGGCCAACACCCGCATCCTCGCCGAGAGCCCGTTCGAGCAGGTGTGGGTGCAGCCGGCCGCCGGTGACGCCGGCACGGCCCTCGGCGCCGCCCTGCACGTCGCCGCCGAGCTCGGCGAGCGCACCGAGCCGATGCCCGGCGCGGCGCTGGGCCGCGGCTGGAGCGACGACGAGATCGAGCGCCGGCTGCAGACCGCCGCCGTCGACTACGAGCGTCCCGACGACGTCGCCGAGGCCGTCGCCGAGGTGCTCGCCGACAACGGGATCGTGGCCTGGTTCCAGGGCCGCAGCGAGTACGGCCCGCGGGCGCTCGGCCACCGCTCCCTGCTCGCCCACCCCGGCTTCGAGGCCAACCTCGAGCGGATGAACGACGTCAAGGGCCGCGAGCAGTTCCGCCCCGTGGCGCCGATGGTGCTGCTGGAGAAGGCGCCGGAGATCTTCGGCCGCGGGCCGATCCCCTCCCCGTACATGCTCTTCGTGCACGACGTCGCCCCGGAGTGGAAGGACCGCATCCCCACGGTCACCCACGTCGACGGCACCGCCCGCATCCAGACCATCGACCCGGAGACCGAGCCGCTGGTGCACCGGATGATCTCGGCGTTCGAGCGGCGCACCGGGCTGCCGGTGGTGGTGAACACCAGCCTGAACACCGCCGGGCGGCCGATGGTCGACGACCCGCGCGACGCCCTGGAGTGCTTCGGCTCGGCCCCGGTCGACCTGCTGGCCATCGGCCCGTTCGTCGTCCGCCGGCCGAGGCGGACGCCCCGCCCCTGACCCCTCCTCCGCAGGGCCCCGCGCCGCCGGCGCGGGGCCCTGCGCGTTCCCCCGCCCCTCCACCGGGTGACCGGTGAACCGGGTCGGCCGCGGCGTCCGAAGACCGGTACACCGCCTGCCGCGACGGTGACGATCCGGCAACGGCCCTCCGCTGGACGGGGGGCTCCCGTTACCGACCGTCACGCCGGGGTAGGCGACACCCCGAGCCCGCCAGGACGGCGGCGACCTCGTCCACACACGGAGGAACCACATGGCCACCACGGGGAACACCGGCGCTCGGCCGGGCATGGCCTGGCCCCAGACACTCGCCCTCGCCTTCGGCGTCGTCTACCTGCTCGTCGGCATCGTCGGCTTCTTCATCACCGGCTTCGACGGCTTCGCCAGCAACCGCACCGACGGCAACACGGACACGCTGCTCGTGTTCATGATCAACCCGCTGCACAACGTCGTGCACATCGTGATCGGCCTGGCCGGCGTCCTGCTGTCCCGCACGCTGGCCGGCGCCCGAACCTACGGCTGGCTGCTCGCCGTCGGCTACGGCGCGGCGTTCGTCTACGGCCTGATCGCGATCAACCAGGACTGGGACTTCCTCAACGTCAACGCCGCGGACAATGTCCTGCACGTCGCCACCGCCGTGGTGGGACTGGTGATCGCGCTCGGCCCGGTCAACACGCTCGCCCGCTCCTCGCGCCCCTAGGCGACGGGCCCCGTCCTCCCGGGACGGGGACCACCGGGAGCCGGGCACCCGCCACGCGGCGGGTGCCCGGCTCCCGCCGTCCCCGGCTCCGGACGGCGCGCGACCCCGGTGCGACGCCGGTCACGCGGCGGGCTACCTTCCGACGCATGGACTTCGCCCTCTCCGCCCGAGCCGAGGACGTCTGCGGCCGGATGTGGGACTTCATGCGTGAGCAGGTCTTCCCCGCCGAGCCCGTGTACGAGGCGTGGCGCGCCGAGCGCGGCCACGACAACCACGAGCACCCGCCGGTGCTCGAGGACCTCAAGAAGGAGGCCCGCGCCCGCGGCCTCTGGAACCTCTTCCACCACGAGCTCGGGGGGCTGACCAACCTCGAGTACGCGTCGGTCGCCGAGATCATGGGCTGGTCGCCCACGATCGCCCCCGAGGTGACCAACTGCGGTGCCCCGGACACCGGCAACATGGAGACGCTGATGATGTTCGGGACGCCCGAGCAGAAGCAGCGCTGGCTCGAGCCGCTGCTCGAGGGCGAGATCCGCTCGGCCTTCGCGATGACCGAGCCCGACGTCGCCTCCTCCGACGCCCGCAACATCCAGACGTCGATCGTCCGCGACGGCGACGAGTACGTGATCAACGGCCGCAAGTGGTGGACCAGCGGCGCCGCCGACGAGCGCTGCCAGATCTTCATCCTCATGGGCAAGACCGACCCCGAGGGCGCCCCGCACCGGCAGCAGTCGATGGTCCTCGTGCCGCGCGACACCCCGGGTCTGGAGATCATCCGGCACCTGCCGGTGTTCGGGTACCAGGACCAGCACGGCCACTCCGAGATGCGGCTGACCGACGTCCGGGTCCCGGTGAGCAACATCCTCGCCGGCGAGGGCGACGGCTTCATGATCGCCCAGGCGCGGCTGGGCCCCGGCCGCATCCACCACTGCATGCGCGCCCTGGGCATGGCCGAGCGGGCGCTGGCGCTCATGGTCGACCGCGCGCAGAAGCGGGTCGCCTTCGGCCGGCCGCTGGCCGAGCAGGGCACCGTCCGCGAGACCATCGCCCGCTCGCGCATGGAGATCGACCAGGCCCGGCTGCTGGTGCTGCGCACCGCCGACCTGATCGACAAGTACGGCGCCAAGGGCGCCCGCACCGAGATCGCCGCCATCAAGGTGATCGCGCCGAACGTCGCCTGCGACGTCATCGACCGGGCCATCCAGGTGCACGGCGGCGCCGGCGTCAGCAACGACACCGTGCTCGCGCGCTTCTACGCCTCGGCCCGCACGCTGCGCATCGCCGACGGCCCGGACGCGGTGCACCTGCGGTCGGTGGCCAAGGAGGAGCTCGCCCGCGAGCGTCCGTACGTGGGCTGAGGACAGCGGAACGCCGGACGGGCCGGCACCCCGGTGGGGTGCCGGCCCGTCGCACGTCCGGGCTCAGCTCACGGGGACAGCGTCGTCCCGAAGCCCCCGGCGGCCAGCTTCGCGAGCAACTGGGTGCGGTCCAGGCCGACGCCGGACAGCGCGTCGGCGTCGCGGTCGGTGTCGATCTCGTCGGGCAACCGGCTCTCCACCGCGTCCGCGGTGGAGTGGTCGCCCTCGGTGCGCAGGATCTCGAGCAGGTGCCGCTTCTCCAGTTTCACGTGCGTCCTCCGTCCTGGGGCCCGCTGGGTCCCCCGGAGTGTGGTGCCGGTCACCCGGCGCCGCAACGTCAGCGGACCGAGCGGGACCGCCGCAGGAGGAAGCCGCCGACGGCGAGCAGGACGACGCCCACGAACAGCTGGGCGACGCCGACGCCGCCCCGGTCGCTGGCGAACCACGTCGGCGAGGAGAGCAGCAGCACCACCCCGATGCCGAGGACGAGCAGCGCCACCAGCCGCTCCCGCCGCGCCGTCGTCCCGCCGTCCCCGGGCCGTGCCGGTCCGCCGCCCATGTCGCCTCCGTTCCCGCCGGTCCCCGGACCGGCTCCCCGCCCGAGCCAACCAGACGCCGCGGCACTGGACAGGCAAGCGTGCGCTTGCGTATCGTCCGGCCGTGGGCGACGTGTTCAGGGCCCTCGCTGATCCGACCCGGCGCGCACTGCTCGACGAGCTGCAGGACCGGGACGGCCAGACGCTGTTCGAGCTGTGCACCCGGCTGATCCAGCGGCACGGGGTGGGCTCGTCGCGCCAGGCCGTCTCCCAGCACCTCGAGGTCCTCGAGCAGGCGGGCCTGGTCCGGACCCGGCGGGAGGGTCGCTACAAGTTCCACCACCTGGACACCGCACCGCTGCGCGCCATCGTCGAGAGGTGGCGGCTGGACACGGAGGAGGGCCCGTGCGGATCACCCTGACCAGCGTGCTGGTCGACGACCAGGAGAAGGCGCTGCGCTTCTACACCGAGGTGCTCGGCTTCGTGAAGAAGACCGAGGTGCCGCTCGGCGAGCACCGCTGGCTGACCGTCGTCTCGCCCGAGGCGCCCGACGGCGTGGAGCTCGTCCTCGAGCCCGACGCCCACCCGGCGGCGCAGTCGTGGAAGAAGGCGCTCATGGCCGACGGCATCCCCTACAACTCCTTCACCGTGGCCGACGTGCACGCCGAGACCGAGCGGCTCAAGGCCCTCGGCGTGCGGTTCACCCAGGAGCCCCTGGAGATGGGCCCGGTGACCACCGCCGTCCTCGACGACACCTGCGGCAACCTCCTCCAGATCGCCAGCGCCCCGGCGACCTGACGGCGGCCCCGCTGCAGGGTCCCGCCGCGAGCCTGCGAGCGGTGAGGGGCAGCGGGGTCCTTCCTCAGCCGTTGCGGCTGGGCGGCTCGCCGGCGGCCAGGGCGGCCTGCGCCTGCGCCGGGTTGAAGGCGCACGCGTCGTCGACCTCGGTGGCCGTGGGGGCACCCTCGACCGGGGCGGGCGGCGTCCCGTTGGGCACCTCGGCGCCGGAGGCGCTGGTCCCCGGGGCCGGCGCGGGAGCGGACGTGCCGGCGGCGCCGGAGAGGGTGTCCTCCACGATCTGGCGCATCCGGTCGTAGTCGGGGTAGGCGGGGTCGATCAGGCTGGTGTCGAAGACGACGCTGCGGATCTCGGCGTCCTTGACCAGGAACGCCAGGTCGACGAAGTCGTCGAGCGCCGACCGCGGGATGTCGGTGCTGACGATGTCCTGCGTCGTCGCGGCCAGCTCCTGGTACTGCTCCAGCAGGGTGATCGGGTCGGCCTCGTCGACGATCGCCTTGATGGTGCAGCGCTGCCGGTCCATGCGGTCGTAGTCGGTGAGCCCGTACCGGCCGCGGGCGAACTGCAGGGCGAGGTACCCGTCGAGGTGCTGGTCCGGCCCCGGCGCGATGTAGTCGTCGGGCAGTTCCTCACCGGTGATGCCGTTGATCGGCACGTAGTAGTTGACGTTGACCGTGATGCCGCCGAGGGCGTCGACGAGCCGGCTGAACCCGTCGAGGTTGACCAGCACGAAGTAGTCGATGTGGAGGCCGAGCGCCTCGCCGACGCCGAGCTTGAGGAAGTCCGCGCCGGGGTCGTCGGTGGGGCCGAGGACGTCCGGGTGGTCGGCCGGCCCGTTGCGGTAGACGGAGTTGAGCAGGCTCTCGCTCTCGCTGCCGGACTCGAAGCCCTCGGGGTAGATCTCCGCCAGCGGGCTGTCGGCCGGGAAGGGCAGGTCCTCCAGGTTCCGCGGCAGGCTGAACAGCGTCGTCTCACCGGTCTCGGTCTCGACGCTGGCGACGATGACGGTGTCGGTGCGCACGCCCTCGCGGCCCTCGCCCCCGTCGCCGCCCAGGAGCAGGACGTTCACCCGCTCCTTGCTGCCGAACGGGTCCGGCGTGTCCTCGACGGTGGCCGACTCGCGGTCGTCGGCGAACACGCCGTCGAGCAGGCCGCGCTGCGCCACCGCCACCTCCCCGACCCGGTAGGCCGGGTAGGCGATCCCCGCGACCAGGAGGGCCACCAGGACGGCACCGACGGCGTGCCGCGGGGCGGAGCTGTGCCGCGGCAGCAGCGAGCGGTAGCCGGTGACGACGACGGCGACCCACGCGACCGCGAGCACGACCAGCGCGGCGACGATCCAGTTCAGCGACGAGGAGTCGACGGCCAGCCGCACCGCGGTGCGCCGGCCGGCGGTGGCCAGCCAGACGCCGGCGCCGACGAGCAGCACGAACAGGACCAGGACGACCGCGCCCAGGCGGCGCCGTCCGGAGGCCAGGAACGCGGTCCCGGGGACGACGGCGTTGACGGCGGTCAGGCCGAGCACCGCCGCGAGGGACCGCGACTCGCGCCGTTGCCGGCGGGTGCGCCCCTGGCGGGCCGCTCCCTTCCCCGAGGGCACCGGCGGGAGGGACGGGGCGTCGCCGATCGGCCGGGTGACGTCCTCGTTCACGGACGCACCCGGGCTGCACCGGGTCGGCTCATCTCGCTCCCACGGGTCCTGGTCATCCGGCCATGATCCCACTCGCGGCTGGCGGTCACGGGCGTCTCCGTACCCAGCACCGCCCCCGGGCACCCGAACGGGCGTGAGGTGCGTCTCCCCTGGTCACGGGCGGTGCCCGGACGGGCCCCGGCGGTCACCCCCGGTGCCCCATAGGCTCGGGGACCGTGCGCCTCGCCACCTGGAACGTCAACTCCATCCGGACCCGGGTCGACCGGGTGACGGCCTGGCTGCAGCGCCGCGACGTCGACGTCCTGGCGCTGCAGGAGACCAAGTGCCGCGACGACCAGTTCCCCGAGGAGCGGTTCACCGAGCTCGGCTACGAGGTGGCGCACGTCGGCCACTCGCAGTGGAACGGCGTCGCCGTCGTCTCCCGGGTCGGGCTGGCCGACGTCGAGGTGGGGTTCCCCGGCATGCCGACGTGGGCGGCCAAGGAGGGTGCCGAGCCCGCCGCCGAGGCCCGCGCGCTCGGCGCCACCTGCGGCGGGGTGCGGGTGTGGAGCCTGTACGTGCCCAACGGCCGGCAGCTCGGCGACCCGCACTACGACTACAAGCTCGAGTGGCTGGCCGCGCTGCGCACCGCGGCCGGCGGCTGGCTGGCCGCGGACCCGGCCGCGCAGGTCGCGCTGGTCGGCGACTGGAACATCGCCCCCCAGGACGAGGACGTGTGGGACATGAGCGTCTTCGCGCACTCGACGCACGTCTCGGTGCCCGAGCGGGAGGCGTTCCGCGCCGTCGTCGACGCCGGGTACGCCGACGTCGTCCGGCCGCTGGCCCCCGGGCCCGGCGTCTACACGTACTGGGACTACACGCAGCTGCGCTTCCCCCGCCGCGAGGGCATGCGGATCGACTTCGTGCTCGGCACCCCGTCGCTGGCGGCCCGGGTGAGCGGGGCGCTCATCGACCGCGAGGAGCGCAAGGGCAAGGGCGCCAGCGACCACGCCCCCGTGGTGGTCGAGCTGGCGGACTGAGGGTCCGGCGGGCGGCCGCCGTCAGGTGGTCACGCGCGCACCGGCGGGCGACGACGCGACCTCGGGCTCCGTGGCCCGGGCCGCCGGGGCCCGCTCGGCGGGCCGCCGGCGCAGGCGCAGCACCCGCGACAGGGCGGTCTGCTGCCCGAAGGACGCGGTCAGCCGGTCGAGGAAGATGGCCAGCAGGACGACGGCCAGGCCGCCCTCGAAGCCGCTGGCGACGTCGAGCTGGGTGACCGCCCGCACCACCACCGCGCCCAGGCCGGCCGCGCCGAGCAGGCCGGCGGTGACGACCATGGACAGCGCCAGCATGATCACCTGGTTGACGCCGGCCATGATCGACGGCAGCGCCAGCGGCAGCTGGACCTCGCGCAGCACCTGTCCCGGGCGGGCGCCGAAGGCCTGCGCCGCCTCCACCACCTCGCGGTCGACCTGCCGGATGCCCAGCTCGGTCAGCCGCACGCCCGGCGGGATGGCGAACAGGATGGTCGCCACGACGCCCGGCACGACGCCCACGCCGAAGAAGAAGACGGCGGGGATCAGGTAGACGAACACCGGCAGCGTCTGCATGAAGTCGAGCACCGGCCGGACCGTCATGCTCACCGCCCGGGAGCGGGCCGCCAGGATCCCGAGGGGGATCCCGATCGCCGCGGCGATGACCGCGGCCACGAGCACCAGCGCGAGGGTCTGCATGGTCTCGACCCACAGCTCCAGCGAGACCACCAGCAGGAACGCCAGGACGGTGTAGAGCGCCAGCCACGGGCCGCGCAGCAGCAGGGCGAGCACCGTGAAGACCACGATCCACACCACCGGCGGCGGGGAGACCAGCACGTCGGTGAGCCCGTCCACGAGGACCTGCATGACGTTCGAGATGGCGTCGAACAGCCACGGGACGGTGGCGAGCAGCCAGTCGATGAGGTCGGCGACCCACTGGCCGAGCGGGATGTGCGGGATCACGGGCGCCTCCCCCGGACCGGGACGGCCGACAGCGCGTCGAGCACCGCGGCCCGCGGGACGACGCCGAGCAGCCGCCCGCCGTCGTCGACGACGCCGAGCGGCACGGGGTGCCGCCCGACCAGGTGCACGAACTCGACGACCGGGCGGTCGGCCGCGATGGTCGCGTGGTCGGGGACCAGCTCGCGCGGGCCGAGGGCGGACCGGCCCTCCTGCACCGCGCGGGCGAGCAGGTCGTCGCGGGCGACGCCGGCGATCCGCCCGCCGTCGTCGAGGACGTAGACGCCGTTGGCCTCGGCCGCACCCAGCGCCTTGAGCACGTCGCCGGGCGCGTCGCCGAGCCGGGCGGTCAGCCGGGGCTCGCGGAGCAGGTCGCCCGCGGTGAGCACCCGGGTCCGGTCGACGTCGGAGGTGAAGTCGGCGACGTAGTCGTCGGCGGGCGCGGAGATGATCTCCGGCCCGGTGCCGAGCTGCACCGTCCGCCCGTCCTTGAGCATGAGGATCCGGTCGCCCAGCCGCATGGCCTCGTTGAGGTCGTGGGTGATGAACACGATGGTCTTCGCCAGCTCCGCCTGCAGGCGCTCCAGCAGGTCCTGCATGTCGCGGCGGATCAGCGGGTCCAGCGCGGAGAACGGCTCGTCCATGAGCAGCACCTCCGAGTCCGCGGCCAGCGCGCGGGCCAGGCCCACGCGCTGGCGCATGCCGCCGGACAGCTCGTCGGGCCGGGCGTCGGCCCGTTCCAGCAACCCCACCGTCCCCAGCGCCCAGTCCGCCCGCTCGCGCTGCTCGGCCGCGCTCGCGCCGCGGACCTTGAGCGCGTAGGCGGCGTTCTCGCGGACCGTGCGGTGCGGCATCAGCGCGAAGTGCTGGAAGACCATGCTGATCTTCTCGTTGCGGACCGCGCGCAGCTGCGCGTCGTCGAGCGCCCGCAGGTCCCGGCCCTCGACCTCGACGGTGCCGGCGCTGGGCTCGATGAGCCGGTTGAGCAGGCGGACCAGCGTGGACTTGCCCGAGCCCGACAACCCCATGACGACGAAGAGCTCCCCGCGCTCGACGGCGAAGCTGACGTCGTGGACGGCGAGCGTCGCCCCGGTGCGGCGTTGGATCTCGTCGCGCCCGAGCCCCTCCCCGGCCAACCGCAGGGCCTCCTGCTCCCGCGCCCCGAAGACCTTGGTCAGGCCCGAGACGCGCAGCACCGGCGCGGTCACGTCAGCCGATCCACTCGTCGATCTGGTCGCCGTGGGCGTCGACCCACTCGCGCGCCACCGTGGCCACGTCCTCACCGTCGACGTCGACCTGCTTCTGCATCTCCTCCATCTCCTCGACCGAGATGCGGAAGTTCGTCAGCAGCTCGACGAAGCCCGGGGCCTGGTCCCGCAGCTCGTCGCTGGCGGCGATGTTGGCGCTGTAGGAGGGCATCGCGCAGGCGCCGTTCCCCTCGGTGAGGCAGCCCTCGGTGTAGGGCGTGGGCTCCTCGAGCTGCACCATGTCGTACTGCGCGAAGACCGCGTGCGGGTGGTACAGGTACAGCACGATCGGCTCCTCGCGGCTGTAGCTGTTCTCCAGCTGGGCGAGCTCGGCCGCCTCGCTGGAGACGACGTGCTCCAGCTCGATGCCGTAGCCCTGGAGCCGCTTGGCGTTCTGCTCGGTGGTGATGTAGCCGGGGTCGGCGTCGTAGAACTTGCCGCCGAGCTCCTCGGCGTAGTCGTTGAGCTGGGTGACGCTGGTCAGCCCCTCCAGCGGCCCGCCCGGCTCGACGGCGTAGGCCGGCACGAACCAGCCCTGCGCGGCGTCGCCGTAGGTCTCCGAGACGATCTCGACCCGGTCGGCGGCCGAGTCGGCCAGCTCCTGCTGGTTGGGCAGGGCCACCTCGGTGAGCAGGTCGATGTCACCGCGCGCGGCGCCGGCCCAGGCGGCGGCCGGGTCGAGCTGGGTGGTCGCCAGCGAGGCGACGCCGAGGTCGGGGTTGTCGGCGGCGATCTCGCCCAGGATGCCGTTGGTCAGGCCGGCGGCGGTCCAGCTGAACTGGGCGGTCTGGACGGTGATGCCGTCGCCACCGCCGCTGCCGGTGCCACTGCCACTGCCACTGCCGCCGGAGCCCGCCTCCTCGCTCGTGCACCCGGCGAGGGCTGCGGTCAGCAGGGCGGTGAGCACCACGGCGGAGGTGCGGGGGCGGAGGGGAGTGTGCTGCATGGGGTCCTCTTCCTGGGGACGTGGGCCCTGACGGGCCGCAGCAGGTGTGGGCACAGTACGAGGCGCAGGCCCCCTGGAGGAGCCTGCGCCTCGTACCGCGGTCGGTCGGGGAGGGCGGCGGCCGGGGTCAGACGGCGGCGGGCCCGACCGGGGCGTCGCCCCGGAGGGTGATGCGGTGCATGACACGGCGCTGGTCGCCGTAGTCGCGGTTGGCGTAGTGCACCGTCGACCGGTTGTCCCACATCACGACGTCACCGACGGACCAGCGGTGCCGCACGACGTGCTCCGGCTTGGTGATGTGCGCGTAGAACAGGTCGAGCAGGTACCGGCTCTCGGCGTCGGAGACGCCCTCGATGTGCGAGACGAAGCCGGGGTTGACGAACAGCCCCTTGCGGCCGGTCTCGGGGTGCACGCGCACGACCGGGTGCGCGACGGGGACGAGGGCGCGGTACTCCTCGCCCTCCCACTTCGTGCGCTCCTCGCGCTGGGCGATGTAGTAGCCGAACTCGCGGGTGCCGTCGTGCACGGCGACGAGCTGGTCGGCCAGGCGCTGCAGCGGCTCGGACAGCGAGCGGTAGGCCAGCTCCAGGTCGGCCCACTGGGTGTCGCCGCCGGTCGGCGGGAGGACGACGGCCCGCAGGACCGATCCCAGCGGCGGCCGGCGCACGAAGGTGACGTCGGTGTGCCAGACGTCGGCGAAGCCACCGGTCGCGCTGTCGAGCGCGTAGATCTCCGGGTGCTGCTCGTCGACGCCCGGGACGACCGGGTGCGACTCGGTGACCTCGCCCAGGCGGCGGCCGAGGGCGATCTGGCCGTCGGGGTGCAGGTCGTGCTGGCCGGCGAAGAACAGCACCTTGTACTCGGCGAGCGCGGCCCGGATCGCCCGGACCTGCTCGTCGGTGGCACGGGCGAGGTCGACGCCGTGGACCCGGGCGCCGATGGTCGGCTCCAGGCGCTCGAGGTCGAGGACGCCGCCGTCGAGGTCGGCGGGCGTGGTCGGGGCAGCAGCGAGCAGGGTCATGCGAGGTCTCCAGGGATGGGTGCGGACGAGCGGACGGGGCCGAGGACCGGGGACGGGACTCAGGCCCGACAGAGCGCGCTCGCGCACCGCAGCAGGTCGACGTGCCGGCGCTCGACGAGCGCAATCCGCACAATCCCGACCGACTGCATGGGGATTACCGTAGCGGGTGTTCCCGCCTCCTGACGACGAGGGGTCCCGCCGTGTCCGTGCCCGGCTCGCTGTTCATCGACGGGACGTGGCAGGACGCCCGCTCCGGCCGCGTCCTGCGGGTCCTCGCCCCGTTCGACGGGTCGCTCGTGGTCGCGCACGACGCCGCGACGCCCGGCGACGTCGACCGCGCGGTCGCGGCGGCGCGGGCGGCGTTCGAGTCCGGGAAGTGGTCCGGCCTGCCCGCGGCCGAGCGCGCGGACCTGCTGCACCGCACCGCGGACCTGCTGGTCCGCGACCGCGAGCACGTCGCGCTGCTGGAGACGCGCGACACCGGCAAGACCCTGCGCGAGAGCCGGGCCGACGTCGACGACGTGGTCGCGGTGCTGCGGTACTACGCCGGGCTGGCGGTCGTCGACGTCTCGCGGGTGGTCGACGCGGGCCCGGGCGTCGACAGCCGGGTCGTCGCCGAGCCCGCCGGCGTGTGCGCGCTGGTCACGCCGTGGAACTACCCGCTGCTCGAGATCTCCTGGAAGCTCGCCCCCGCGCTCGCGGCCGGCTGCACGGCGGTGGTCAAGCCCAGCGAGCTCACGCCGCTGACCACCGCGCACCTGCTGTCCCTGCTGGCCGAGGCGGGTCTCCCCTCGGGGGTGGTCAACCTGGTGCTCGGCGACGGGGAGGTGGGGGCGGCGCTGGTCGCGCACCCCGGCGTCGACCTGGTCAGCTTCACCGGCGGCACCGCCACCGGCCGCGCCGTCCTGCGCGCCGCCGCGGACACCGTGAAGCGGGTGCACTGCGAGCTCGGCGGCAAGAACCCGAACGTCGTCTTCCCCGACGTCGACGTGGACGTCGCGGTCGACAACGCCCTGTACGCGGCGTTCCTGCACGCGGGGCAGGTCTGCTCGGCCGGCTCGCGGCTGATCGTGCACGCCGACGTGCACGACGCCGTCGTGGCCGGCCTGGCCGCCGGCGCGGAGGCGATCCGGCTCGGCGACGGGCGGGACGAGCGCACCCAGTCAGGGCCGTTGATCTCGGCGGCGCAGCGGGCGAGGACCGAGGGGATGGTCGCCGGGGCCCTGGCCGACGGCGCGGTCCTGGCCGCCGGCGGACGCCGTCCGGAGGACCCCGCGCTGCGGGACGGCTTCTTCTACCGGCCGACGGTGCTGACCGGGTGCCGGCGGGACACGGCCGTCGTCCGCGAGGAGGTCTTCGGCCCGGTCCTCACCGTGGAGACCTTCACCGACGAGCAGGAGGCGGTCGCGCTGGCCAACGACACCGTGTACGGCCTGGCCGGGGCGGTGTGGACCGGCGACGAGGAGCGCGCCGAGCGGGTGGCCGCCGCCCTGCGCTGCGGCACGGTGTGGATCAACGACTACCACCCGTACGTCCCCGGGGCGGAGTGGGGCGGGCGCGGGCAGTCCGGCGTCGGGCGGGAGCTCGGGCCCACCGGGCTGGCCGAGTACCGCGAGCTCAAGCACGTGTGGCGGCGGCGGTCGCCGGGCCGCAGCGGCTGGCTCGACTGAGCTCCGCCCGTCGGGCCCGGCGGGTCAGCGAACGGGCACCAGCTCGGCGACCAGCGCGCGGACCCGCCGCTCGATCTCGTCGCGGATGGGCCGCACGGCCTCGACGCCCCTGCCGGCCGGGTCCTCGAGCCCCCAGTCGAGGTAGCGCTTGCCGGGGAAGACCGGGCAGGCGTCGCCGCAGCCCATGGTGACGACGACGTCGGAGGCCTCGACCGCCTCGGTGGTGAGCACCCTCGGCCGCTGGGCGGTGACGTCGATGCCGACCTCGGCCATGGCCTCGACGGCCGCGGGGTTGACCCGGTCGGCGGGCAGGGAGCCGGCCGAGCGCACCTCGACGGCGTCCCCGGCGAGGTGGCGCAGCCAGCCGGCGGCCATCTGGGAGCGGCCGGCGTTGTGCACGCAGACGAACAGGACACTGGGGCGGGCGGTCACGGGACCACCGTCGCAGACGGGGGCTTGACCGCCCGCACGATCGCGCCGTGCAGGCCGGGCGCGACCTCGTGCGTGAAGGTGACCGAGGCGTCGGCGAAGCCGGCCGCGGCCAGCCCGTCGAGGTACTCGGACCGGGACAGGGCGCCGGCGATGCAGCCGACGTGGGAGCCGCGCTCGGCGCGCTCGGCCGGGCTCACGGAGTCCTCGGCGACGACGTCGGAGATGCCGATGCGCCCGCCGGGGGCGAGCACGCGGAACGTCTCGGCGAGCACCGCGGCCTTGTCGGTCGACAGGTTCACGACGCAGTTGGAGATGACGACATCGACGCTCGCGTCCTCGAGCGGCAGGTCCTCGATGGTGCCCCTGCGGAACTCCACGTTCGTCGCGCCGGCCTCCGCCGCGTTGGCGCGGGCGAGATCGAGCATCTCGTCGGTCATGTCCACGCCGTAGGCGAAGCCCGTGGGGCCGACGCGGCGGGCCGAGAGCAGCACGTCGATGCCCCCGCCGGAGCCCAGGTCGAGCACCCGCTCCCCCTCGCGCAGGTCGGCGACGGCGACCGGGTTGCCGCAGCCGAGCGACGCCAGCACGGCCTCCTCGGGGAGCCCCTCGGTGGCTTCGGCGTCGTACAGGCCGGCGCCGAAGCGCCCGTCGTCCCCGGCCGCCGGACCGCAGCAGCCGCCGACCTCCTGCGCGGCCGCGGCGTAACGCGCCCGGACCTGCTCCCGCAGGTCCGCCTCGGTCCCGGTCATGGCCCCTCCACGCATCGATGAACGTCGATGACAGGACGGTGCCACACACATCGACGCCTGTCGATATCGACGTCCGTGGATGTCCGGTGCGACACTGGCGCCGTGCCGACGTCGCTGCCGCTCACCCCGGGGACGGACGCGTGCTGCGCGCCGCCGGTCCGCGCACCCCTGAGCGCCGCGGACGCCGCCACCCTGGCCGGGACGCTCAAGGCCGTCGCCGACCCGGCGCGGCTCCGGCTGCTGTCGCTGGTGGCCGCCCACGACGGCGGTGAGGCCTGCGTCTGCGACCTCGTCGAGCCCCTCGGCCTGTCCCAGCCGACGGTGTCGCACCACCTCCGGGTCCTCGTCGACGCCGGCCTGCTCACCCGCGAGAAGCGCGGCGTGTGGGCCTACTACGCGCTCGTACCCGGCGCTCTGGACTCCCTCGCCGCGGTCCTCACCACCGCCGCGTCCTGAGTCCGCGCCCCGGTACCCGTCGACGTCCGGGGATGCGGCGGGCAGCATCGGGTCATGGACGAGCAGTCGGTCCGGGCCGCGCTGGAGCACTACATCCGTCACAGCGCGGCGGGCGACGAGGACCGCGCCAGCGAGATCTACCACGAGGACGCCGTCCTCGAGTTCCCGCAGTCCGGTGAGCGGTTCGAGGGCGTGGCGAACTTCCGGGAGTGGCGCCGGGAGTACCCGGCCCAGGTCGACCTCGAGATCGTCCGTGTGCGGGGGCGGGACGACTTCTGGGTGGTGGAGGTGCGCGCCCGCTACGACGGTGGCCCGTGGATGTACGGACCGGCCGTCTACGAGTTCCGGGGAGACCGGGTGTCCCGCGAGACGATCTACGTCGGCGAGGCCTGGGAGGCGCCCGGGTGGCGGGCGCGCTGGCGGGCGGCACCCTGATCCGGGAGTGGCCCGACTCACGGGCTGACCTGCGGGGACGTCCCGCGCAGGGGCATCGGCCGGGGCGTCGCGGTGTTGTACCTGTCGATGACCGCGCCCGCCCTGCTCGGGGCCCCCTCCCCCACCCGCCTGTGGACGCCCAGCCGCGTCCTCGTCACCCGCTCGGCCGCCGAGCGCCCGCACGGGCAGCGCGTCCTGCGCCGCCTCGAGGCCGCCGGTGTCGACGCGATCGACCTGCTGCCCGGTGACCGGCTGCCCTCGCTGCGCGGTGACGACGACCGCGCGGCGTTCATGGCCGCCAAGGACACGATGGCGCTGGTCGTCCCGCCGCCGTCCAAGCGCCGGCTGCAGCCGATCCCGCCGTCGGCGGACTTCCGGCTCGACCTGGCCGAGGGCTGCCCCGCGCACTGCCAGTACTGCTACCTCGCCGGGTCGCTGTCCGGCCCGCCGATCACCCGCGTGTGGGCCGACCTCGACGAGGTGCTCGAGGGCCTCGACGACTACGTCGGCCGGGGCCGCATCACCTCCGGCACGCTCGAGCGCGGCGGCGAGGGGACGACGTTCGAGGCGTCCTGCTACACCGACCCGCTGGCGATCGAGCACCTCACCGGCGGCCTGGCCCGCATGGTCGAGCACTTCGGCACCCACGCGTGGCCGGGCCCCGTGCAGCTGCGGGCGACCACCAAGTTCGACGACGTCGCCGGGCTGCTGGACCTGCCGCACGGCGGGCGCACCCGGCTCCGGTTCAGCCTCAACGCCGCCCCCGTCGCTCGGCGGTTCGAGGGCGCCACGGCCCGGGTCGGGGCGCGCATCGCCGCCCTGACCGCCGTCGCCCGCGCCGGCTACCCGGTCGGCCTGACCATCGCGCCGATCATGCCGGTGGACGGCTGGCGCGAGGAGTACGGCGCCCTGCTCGACGCCGTCGCCGCGGCCCTGCCGGCGGACGCCGACCTCACCGTCGAGTGCATCACCCACCGGTTCACGCCGGGCAGCAAGGAGACGCTGCTCGACTGGTACCCGCGGACGAAGCTCGAGATGGACGAGTCGACGCGCACGCTCAAGCGCGGGAGGTTCGGCTCGGTCAAGCACGTCTACCCGAGGGAGACGATGGCCGAGCTGCGCCCCTGGTTCGAGGCCGCCGTCGCCGACCGGTTCCCCCGGGCCCGTTTCCTCTACTGGACCTGAGTCCGCCCGCGATCACGGCGCCGGGACCGTGCCGGACGGCCGGCGGCGGTCACGGCGCCATGATCGTCGGGCCAGGCGACCGGGATCAGGCGGCCGGGATGAGGCCGTTCGGGTCGAGCACGTACTTCTTCGCCGCGCCCTGGTCGAACTCCTGGTAGCCGCGCGGCGCCTCCTCGAGCGGGATCACCGTCGCGTTGACCGCCTTCGCGATCTGCACCCTGTCGTGCAGGATCGCCATCATCAGCTGGCGGTGGTAGCGCATGACCGGGCACTGGCCGGTGGTGAACGCGTGCGACTTCGCCCAGCCCAGGCCCAGCCGGATCGACAGCGACCCCTCCTTCGCCGCGTCGTCGACCGCGCCCGGGTCGCCGGTCACGTAGAGGCCCGGGATGCCCAGCGCGCCGCCGGCCCGCGTGATGTCCATCAGCGAGTTGAGGACCGTGGCCGGCGCCTCGCGGGAGGCGTCCGAGCCGTGCCCGCGCGCCTCGAAGCCGACGGCGTCGACGCCGCAGTCCACCTCGGGCGTGCCGAGGATCTGGTCGATCTGGTCCTTCGGGTCGCCCTGGGAGACGTCGACGGTCTCGCAGCCGAAGCTGCGGGCCTGGGCCAGCCGGTCGGCGTTGAGGTCGCCGACGATGACGACGGCGGCACCGAGCAGCTGCGCCGAGGCGGCCGCCGCGAGCCCCACCGGGCCGGCACCCGCAATGTAGACCGTCGAGCCGGTGCCCACGCCGGCGGTGACGCAGCCGTGGTAGCCGGTCGGGAAGATGTCCGACAGCATCGTCAGGTCGCGGATCTTCGCCAGCGCCTGGTCCCGGTCGGGGAACTTCAGGCAGTTCCAGTCCGCGTAGGGGACCATCACGTACTCGGCCTGCCCGCCGGTCCAGCCGCCCATGTCCACGTAGCCGTAGGCGGAGCCGGGGCGGTCGGGGTTGACGTTCAGGCAGATGCCGGTCTTGCCCTCCTTGCAGTT
The DNA here is from genome assembly GCF_054050655.1 of Geodermatophilus sp. SYSU D00663. Classification (NCBI taxonomy): domain Bacteria; kingdom Bacillati; phylum Actinomycetota; class Actinomycetes; order Geodermatophilales; family Geodermatophilaceae; genus Geodermatophilus; species Geodermatophilus sp. SYSU D00663. Next base: position 82,905 of record NZ_JBJGZT010000015.1, read on the forward strand.
GCGACAGCGGCCGCAGGCGATGTTGAAGGGCACGCTGACGATGTCGCCGACCTCGAGGAACTCGACGTCGGGCCCCTTCTCCACGATCTCGCCGGTGATCTCGTGGCCGAGGACGAGCCGCTCGGGCGCCGTCGTCCGGCCGCGGACCATGTGCTGGTCGCTGCCGCAGATGTTGGTGGCGACCGTCCGCAGGATGACCCCGTGCGGCGTCTTGCGGCCGACGTTGGCCGGGTTGACCCCGGGTCCCTCCTTGAGCTCGAGCCCCGGGTAGTCCAGGTCCGCGACCTCGACCTTGCCCGGACCCATGTACATGACCGCCTTGTTCGCCACGGACGTGCCTCCTCTCGGCAGCCGGCACGGCGCTGTGCCGGACACCGTCTCCGTCGCCGCGCCGGCCGGCGCAGCCCTGGTGCCGCTCCCCTCGCCAGGACGGGACTCCTGGTCTCGGGGTCCGGCGGGGAAAGAGTGTGGCCCGGGTCACGGGACGGTCTCGGCGGCGACACCGACCCCTTCCCGGACCACGGCACGTTGCGACGTACCGTCGCCGGTCGTGCTCGTACTGCTCCCGCCCTCGGAGACCAAGTCCCCGGACGGCGACGGCGCCCCGCTCGACCTGACCGCCCTCTCCACGCCGGAGCTCACCCCGCTGCGCGCGCGGCTGGTCGAGGCGCTGGTCCGGCTGGCCGCCGACCCGCCCGCCGCCCGCGCCGCGCTGGGCCTGTCCCCCGGCCAGGACGCCGAGCTGGCCCGCAACGCCGCGCTGTGCACCAGCCCCACCAGGCCCGCGCTCGAGCGCTACACCGGCGTCCTCTACGACGCCCTCGCCGTCCGCACCCTGACGCGCGCGCAGCGGGCCCGGGCCGACCGCCGGCTCGCCGTCGGGTCGGCGCTGTTCGGCCTGGTCCGCGCCACCGACGCCATCCCGGCCTACCGGCTGTCCGCGGGCTCCGCGCTCCCCGGGCTGCCCACCCTCCGCACCCTGTGGCGCCCGCTCCTCGGCCCGGTGCTCGCGGACTCCGGTGAGCTCGTCGTCGACCTGCGCAGCGGGGCCTACCAGGCGCTGGCCCCCGTCCCGGGCGCGGTCACCGTCGACGTCCTGAGCGAGCGGGCCGACGGCAGCCGGACCGTGGTCAGTCACGCCAACAAGGCCCACAAGGGCCGGGTGGCCCGCCTGCTGGCCACGACGACGGCGGAGCCGGACGACGCGGGCCGGGTGCGGACGCTGCTGCGGCGGGCGGGGTTGCACGTGGAACACGACGGCGCGGACGCGCTGACCCTGGTCCTGCCCACGGCGGCATGAGGGGCGCGTCGTCACGTCGCGTGACGGCGAAGGGTTCGTCCCGTGATCCCTGTTGGCCGCATGAGGCGTCGCTTACGATGTACACGGCGTGCGGACCCAGAACCGGCCGGACCGCCGGTGTACGAGGAGTCGGCCGCGAGCCGGGCGAAGGGTTTCGGTGGACGACACGTCTGAGCTCCCCGGGGAGCCGCACGTCCCGGGTCTGCGCGACGCCACCGAACTGCTCAAGGCCGACCGCCCACGCACCGAGGCCGCGCGCCGGTTGCGGCTGCATGACGCCAGCGTCGTCCTCGACCGCCTCGCCGAGCTCGCCGCCCGGCTGGTCGGCGCCCCGGTCGCCCAGCTGTCCCTCCTCGACGACGTCCAGGTGGTCGTCAGCGGCGCCGGGCTGCCGCCGGGCACGGTCGGCAGCGAGGTCCCGCTCGAGACGACCGCCTGCGCCGTCGCCGCCGCCGAGCGCGCGCCCCTCGTCGTGCCCGACGCCCACGCCGAGCCCCGCGCGGCCGAGCTGCCGCAGGTGGCCGCCGGGGCCGTGGGCGCCTACCTCGGCGTCCCGCTGGTCGACTCCGCCGGCCACACGGTCGGCGTCCTGTGCGTCGTCGCCCCCGCCCCGCGGTCGTGGTCGGACACCGACGTCGCCACCCTGCGCCAGCTCGCCGCGGCCGCCGTCACGGAGCTGGAGCTCGCGGCGCTGCGCACCGAGTACGAGAGCGACCGGCTGCGCTGGGGCCTGGCCATCGACGCCGCCGGGATCGGCACGTTCGACTGGGACCTGGTCACCGGGGAGCTGACCTGGGACGCGCGGCTGGTCGAGATGTTCGGGTACGCGCCCGAGGAGTTCGGCGGCACCATCGAGGACTTCAACGCGCGGGTCCACCCCGACGACCTGCCGCGGGTCACGGACGCGCTGCAGGCCAGCATCGACAGCCGCGGCGACTACGAGGCCGAGTACCGCGTGGTCTGGCCGGGCGGCGAGACCCGCTGGGTGCAGGCCCGCGGTCGCACGCTGGCCGACGAGCGCGGCGCGGCGACCCGCGTGCTCGGCGCCGCCTACGACACCACCGCCGAGCGGGCCGCGGGCATGCGGGTCACCCGCGTGCTCGAGGCCATGCCGGCCGGCTTCTACTCCCTCGACCGCGAGTGGCGGTTCACGCACGTCAACGCCGAGGCCGAGCGGCTGCTGGGCCGCAGCCGCGAGGAGCTGATCGGCCAGGAGCTGTGGACGGCGTTCCCGGCCGCGGTCGCCAGCGCGTTCGAGGAGAACTACCGCGCCGCCGTGCGCACCGGGACGCCGGTGCAGTTCGACGCGCACTACCCGGCGCCGCTCAACGGCTGGTACGAGCTGCGCGCCTGGCCCAGCCCCGAGGGACTGTCGGTCTATTTCCTCGAGGTCACCGAGCGCCGCCGCGTGCAGGACCGCGCCGAGCGCGCCGCCCAGCGGCTGGCCCTGCTGGCCCAGGTCAGCGCCGAGCTCGCCGGCGCGCTCGACCCCCAGACCGCGACCGGGCACCTGCCGCGGCTGGTGGTCCCGGCGCTGGCCGACTGGTGCATCGTCACCGTCGTCGACCCGGACGGCCGCCCGCGCGACGTCGGGCACTGGCACGCCGTCCCCTCACAGCGCGCCCTGGTGGAGCGCTACGCCGCGGTCCGGCTCGACGCGATGCCGGCGACCGCGCCGCTGATGCGCGCCCTGCTCACCGGCGAGCCGGTGATGGAGCGCGGCGAGGCCGTGCGCGACCTGCTCACCGAGGGCGACGCCCGCGACCTGCTGACCGCGCTGGCCCCCGAGTCGGCGATCGCAATCCCGCTGCGCGGCCGCGACCGCACGCTCGGCGTCATGACGCTGTACTGGCGGGCGGGCTGGACGCCGCGCGACGAGGACCTGGCCACCGCCCAGGACGTCGCCGACCGGGCCGGCCTGGCGCTGGACAACGCCCGCCTCTACGGCCAGCAGCGGGCGCTCGCCGAGGGGCTGCAGCGCAGCCTGCTCACCGAGCCGCCCGAGCCCGACCACGCCCAGATCGCCGTCCGCTACCTGCCGGCCGCCGAGGCCGCGCGGGTCGGCGGGGACTGGTACGACGCGTTCCTGCAGCCCGGCGGCGCGACGATGCTGGTCATCGGCGACGTCGTCGGCCACGACACCGAGGCCGCGGCCGCGATGGGGCAGCTGCGGGCCCTGCTGCGGGGCATCGCCACCTACAGCGACGCCGGCCCCGGCGAGGTGCTGCGCGGCCTGGACGCCTCGATGGCCGTGCTGCAGACCCGCGTCCTCGCCACCGCCACCGTGGCCCGCTTCGAGCAGACCCAGGACGAGCGGGAGCGCGGCGTCACCCGGATGCGCTGGGCCAACGCCGGGCACCTGCCGCCGCTGGTCATCAACCCCGACGGCAGCGTGGCCGAGCTGGCCACCTGGCGCGGCGACCTGCTGCTCGGCGTCGACCCGGACGCCCGCCGCGAGGAGTCGGTGGTCACCCTCGACCGCGGCGCCACCGTGCTGCTGTTCACCGACGGGCTCATCGAACGCCGCGACGCCGACCTCGACGCCGGCATGGCCCGGCTGCGCGAGGCGCTGCGGGAACTCGCCGGGCAGCGGCTGGACGACCTGCTCGACGAGGTGCTGTACCGGCTGGTGGACGGCCGGCCCGAGGACGACGTCGCGCTCGTCGCGGTCCGGCTGCACCCGCAGGACCGGCCGCGCCCGCCCGACGCCGGCCCCAACCGGGTGCCCGACGTCGTCCCCGAGGACCCGGCGAGCCCGACGCTGCGCTGAGCACTCCGGCGAGGCTGAGCACTCCGGCGAGGCTGAGCACTCCGGCGGGCCCTCGACGGTCCGGAGGGCCCGCCGGCCCCGCGCTCGTCCCGCGCAGGCCCGGCGCCGGATCCGGTCAGGAATCGAGAAGCCCCCGGCACCCGCCCCTCCCTAGCGTCGGTGGCACGACCCCGCAGAGCACCGAGGGAGCTGGAGATGCCCACGGAGGACGTCGAGCAGGAGTCCACCGGCTTCACCGCCGAGGAGCGCGCCGCGATGAAGGAGCGCGCCGCCGAGCTGCGCGCCGAGGGGAGGAGGGGCGCGAAGCGGGCCGACGGCCTGCAGGCCGTCCTGGACCGGATCGCGGCCATGGACCCCGGGGACCGGGCGCTCGCCGAGCGGGTGCACGTGGTGGTCACCACGCACGCCCCTCACCTGGCCCCCAGGACCTGGTACGGCATGCCCGCCTACGCCGACGCGGACGGCAAGGTCGTCGTCTTCTTCCAGGACGCCGGCAAGTTCGGCTCCCGCTACGCGACCCTCGGCTTCAACGACCCCGCGAGGCTCGACGACGGCGACCTCTGGCCGGTGTCGTTCGCGCTGACGGGCTGGAGTCCCGAGGTGGAGGAGCGGGTCACCGCGCTGGTGCGGACCGCCACCGCCTGACCGAGTCCGTCACTCCCGCTGCCTGTCCCGGCGGACGGTCACCTTCCGGCCCTTGACCGTGCTGGCGCGCAGCGCGGTGACGACCTCCTCGGCGGCGGCGGCGGGCACCTCGACCAGGCTGAACCGCTCGGCGATCTCGATCGCGCCGACGTCGCGGCCGCGCAGCCCGGTCTCCCCCGCGATCGCGCCGACCAGGTCGCCCGGGCGGACGCCGGCGCTGCGGCCGGCGCCGATGAACACCCGCTCGGTGTCCCCGCCGCCCGACCGGGAGCGCGGCGGGCGGCCCTGGCCCCGGTCACCGCGGTCGCCGTCCCGCCGCGGGCGCTCCGGGCGCAGGGTGACCTCGGGGATCTCCTCGTCGTCGTCCGGGCCGGTGGTGGCCTCGTGGGCGAGCTTGACCGCCGCCAGGGCCACCTCCACGACGTCGAACTCGTCGGTGAGCGTCTCGACGACGGCGCGGAACCGCTCGAGGTCGTCGCCGAGCAGGCTCTCCCGCAGCGCGGCGCGGGTCAGCTCCAGCCGGCGGGCCCGCAGGTCGGCGACCGTGGGGACGCGTTCCACGTGGATCGGCGCGCCGGTGACCCGCTCGATCGTCTTGAGCATCCGGTGGGCCCGCGGCTCGACCAGCGTGATCGCCACGCCCTCGCGGCCGGCGCGGCCGACCCGGCCGATGCGGTGCACGTAGGTCTCCGCCGCGGCCGGGACGTCGTAGTTGACGACGTGGGTGAGCTGCTCGACGTCCAGCCCGCGGGCGGCGACGTCGGTGGCCACCAGCAGCTCCGCGGTGCCCGACCGCAGCCGGCCCATCACCCGGTCCCGCTGCTCCTGGCTCATCCCGCCGTGCAGCGCCTCGGCGCGGTAGCCGCGGCCGTTGAGCGTCTCGGTGAGGTCGTCGACCTCGTCGCGGGTGCGGCAGAAGACGATGGCCGCCGTCGGGCTCTCGACGTCGAGGACCCGGCCCAGCGCCGCCGGCTTGGCCGCCCGGGCGACGACGAACGCCGTCTGCCGGACCCGCGGCGCCTCACCCGCCACCGGCACCTCGCGGGCGACCTGGATGCGCAGGGGGTCGCGCAGGTGGCGGCGGGCCATGCTGTCGAGCCGGCGCGGCATCGTGGCGCTGAACAGCACCGTCTGCCGCTCCTCGGGCACCTCGTCCAGCAGCGCCTCGAGGTCCTCGGCGAAGCCCATGTCGAGCATCTCGTCGGCCTCGTCGAGCACCACGGTCGCGACGCCGCCCAGGTGCAGGCTGCCCCGCTGCAGCAGGTCCAGCGCCCGCCCGGGGGTGGCGACGACGACGTCCACCCCGGCCTCCAGCGCCCGCAGCTGCCGCGGGATCGGCTGGCCGCCGTAGACCGGCACCACCCGGGCGCCGAGGTCGCGGCCGTAGCGGTGCAGCGCCTCCGACACCTGGATGGCCAGCTCGCGGGTGGGCACCAGGACCAGGGCCAGCGGGTCGCCGCCGGGGCGGTCGTCGGGCAGCCGCTGCAGCACCGGCAGCGCGTAGGCGGCGGTCTTGCCGGTGCCGGTGGCGGCCTGGCCGAGCAGGTCGCGGCCGGCGACCATCGGCGGCACCGCCTCGCGCTGGATCGGGGTCGGCTCCTCGTAGCCGAGGCGCGACAGCGCCGCCAGGAGCTCCGGCCGCAGGCCGAGGTCGGCGAAGGTCCCGCCGTCGGGGGCAACCGTCTCGTCGGCCTGCTGCTGGGTGTCCTCGCCGTCCACCCGCCCAGTGTCCGGCACGGTGGCCCACCCCCGGCACGGCACCCCGGCGTGGCACCCTCCCCCGGTGACCCCCGCACCCGCCGTCGACGACGACCTCTGCCTGCTCCCGGCCACCGAGCTGGCCGCGCTCGTGCGCGGGAAGGAGGTCTCGGCGCGCGAGCTGCTGGAGGCGCACCTGGCGCGCATCGAGCGGATCGACCCGCAGGTCAACGCGATCGTCACCCTGGACGCCGAGGGCGCCCGGGCCGCGGCCGACGCCGCCGACGCCGCGCTGGCGGCCGGGGAGGAGGTCGGCCCGCTGCACGGCCTGCCGGTGGCGCACAAGGACACCCACGCCACCGGCGGCATGCGGACCACCTGGGGCTCGCCGCTGCACGCGGACACCGTCCCGGCGCGCGACGAGCTCGTCGTCGAGCGGCTGCGCCGGGCCGGCGCGGTCCGGGTGGGCAAGACCAACGTGCCGGAGTTCGCGGCCGGCTCGCACACGTTCAACCCGCTCTTCGGCGCCACGCACAACCCGTGGCGGCACGGGCTGTCGGCCGGCGGGTCCAGCGGCGGCGCGGCGGCCGCGCTCGCCGCAGGGCTGGTGCCGGTGGCCGAGGGCAGCGACATGGGCGGCTCGCTGCGCAACCCGGCGGCGTTCTGCGGCGTGGTCGGGCTGCGGCCCACGCCCGGGCGGGTGCCGACCTGGCCCGCCGGGCTGGGCTGGGCGACGCTGTCGGTGCAGGGGCCGATGGGCCGCACGGTCGGCGACGTCGCGCTGACGCTGTCGGCGATCGCCGGGCCCGACCCGCGGGTGCCGATCGCGCTGTCCGAGGACGGCGCGTCGTTCGCCGCGCCGCGCCCGGCGGAGCTGCGCGGCCTGCGGGTGGCCTGGACGCCGGACCTCGGCGGGCTGGTGCCGGTCGAGCCGGAGGTCACGGGCGCGCTGGCGGAGGTGCCGCGGCTGCTCGAGGCGCAGGGCGCCGTCGTCGAGGAGGCCTGCCCCGACCTGCGCGAGGCCGACGAGGTGTTCGGCACCCTGCGGGCCTGGCTGTTCGAGGCCACCTACGGCGAGGTGGTGCGCCGCTCGCCGGAGCAGGTGAAGGAGGCCATCCGGCGCAACGCTGCGCGCGGGGCGGCGCTCAGCGGGGCCGACGTCGCCCGGGCCGAGCTCGCGCACACCCGGCTGCACGAGCAGGTGGTCGGCTTCTTCGACCGCTTCGACGTGCTGCTGGCGCCGACCACCCAGGTGCTGCCGTTCCCGGTGGAGCAGGAGTACCCCACCGAGGTCGCGGGCGTGCCGCAGGCGGACTACCTGGGCTGGATGCGCTCCTGCACGCTGGTCTCGGCCACCGGGTGCCCGGCGCTGTCGCTGCCCGGCGGGTACACCGGCGACGGCCTGCCGGTGGGCCTGCAGGTGGTCGCCGCGCCGCGGGCCGACCTGCGCCTGCTGGAGGTGGCCGCCGCGCTCGAGCAGGTGCTCGGGACGCCCCGCCTGCCCGCGCTCTGACGCCGTCTGCGGCTCTCTAGCCCCGGCGCTAGAGAGCCGCAGACGAGGGCAGCGACGGCCTCAGCGACGGACCGCCCGGGGCGGCGGCGGGGCGATAGGGGTGTCGGAGGACTCCTCCAGCACGTCGGCGGCCGAGCCGACGATCAGCGGGTCGGGGTCCCCGACGACGTCGCAGTCCTTGTCGTCGTAGTCCAGCCGGCACAGCACGTGCCGCATCGCCTCGAGCCGGGCGCGCTTCTTGTCGTTGCTCTTGATGACCGTCCACGGCGCGTGCTGCGTGTCGGTGTGGAGGAACATCGCCTCCTTCGCCTCGGTGTAGGCGTCCCACTTGCCGAGGCTGGCGAGGTCGGTGGGCGAGAGCTTCCACTGCCGCACCGGGTCGATCTGCCGCACGACGAAGCGGCTGCGCTGCTCCCCGCGGGACACCGAGAACCAGAGCTTGAACAGCAGGATGCCGCTGTCGACGAGCATCCGCTCGAACTCCGGCGCGTCCTGCAGGAACTGCCGGTACTGCTCGTCGGTGCAGTAGCCCATCACCCGCTCGACGCCGGCGCGGTTGTACCAGGACCGGTCGAACATCACGATCTCGCCGGCCGCGGGCAGGTGCTGCACGTAGCGCTGGAAGTACCACTGCGTCTGCTCGCGCTCGGAGGGCTTGTCCAGCGCCACCACGCGGGCCCCGCGCGGGTTGAGGTGCTCGGTGAACCGCTTGATCGTGCCGCCCTTGCCCGCGGCGTCCCGCCCCTCGAAGACGATGACCAGCTTCTGCCCGGTGTCCTTCACCCAGCTCTGCATGTGCAGCAGCTCGATCTGCAGGCGGCGCTTCTCGATCTCGTACTCCCGGCGCTCCATGCGCTCGGTGTAGGGGTAGCCCTCGCGCCAGGTCTCGACCCGCCGCCCCTCGGGGTCGAACAGCTCGCGGTCGTCGTCCCAGTCCTCGTCGCTGTCCTCGTCGGGCAGGGCGTTGAGCCGCCAGCGGCTCAGGTCGAGGACCTCGGCCTCCTTCGGCGCCTCGGTGGTGCCGGGAGGGTCCCCTCCCCGGTCCTGCACGGCCTCTTCCTGCGCGGCACCTTCCTGCGCGGCACCTTCCTGCGCGGCATCGCGGTCGACGGCGGTGTCGGGCTGCACGGGGTCCCCCTCCCGGGTCGGTCACGTCCGGGACCGGCCGTACCCCACCCTGGACCGGGCACGCCCGGGGCGCGACGGGGCGGGCGCCCCGGACTCGAGCACGTGCGCGACGGCGTACTCGGCGAGCGCGGCCAGCGCCCGGGCGTCGCGGCCGGGCGCGAGGGCGGGCAGCAGGTGGACCTCGACGACGCCGCCGTCCACCTCGCGGACGGCGACCGGGCAGACGGCGGCCTGCGCGTCGACGGCGGGGGCGAGCGCGCGGGCGCGGAACCGGCCGGGGTCGTCCCCCTCCGCCGGGCCGCCGGGGTGCGCGGTGACCGTGCCCCCGGCGCGCAGCAGGGCCGTGACCTCGGCGCGGACGGCGCCGCTGCCGTCGTCGACCAGCAGCCCGCCCCGGCGGGCGAGCGCGCGCAGCAGCGGGGTGCCGGCCAGCGCGGCGTCGACCACCGGGGTGCCGGGGACGACGGTGGCCAGTGCGAGGACGTCGGTCCAGCCGGCGGCGTTGGCGACGACGAGCCGGGGGTCGCGCGGCCAGGCGAGCGCCGGGTTGACCACCCGCACGCGCAGGCCCCGCGCCAGGAGCAGGTCGGCGGCGGTGCACACCCGCAGCCGCTGCTGCCGGCGCGCGCCGCCCCAGGTCGCGGTGGCGGCGCGGACGGCGGTGCGGGCGAGCACCGGGGTCATCGCGGTGCGGGCGGGGGACGGGGTGCCGTGGTCCACGGGGCCCTCCAGGTTCCGGGACGGGGATCCGCGCGCCAGGGTCGGTGCCCCGGGTGTCCGCCGGGTGACGCCGGTGCGGAGATCCCGCGACGGCCCGGGGAACCCCTCCACGGCCGGGGCCCGGGACCGGCGGTGCGCCGGCCCTGGGCCCCGGGGTGGTGCGCTCAGCCGAACAGCACCGACGTCACGACGTCGTACAGGTGGGTGTTCGGGTAGTAGCCGGTCAGGTCCTCGCTGCCCGGGCCCTCCGCGGTGACGACGGTCGGGACGCCGGTGTGCGCGGTCGTCGTCCAGTCGAGGGCGAAGTCGTGGGCGCCCCCGGTGCCGGCGACGGCGAACGGGCCGTCCTCGCCGGACTCGGTGCCGCCCGCGATCGACGGGTCGAGGGTCCCGCCCGGGCCGCTCTCGTCCTCGGGGTCGACGTCCTCGATGGCGAGCCCACCGGTCTCGTGGTCGCCGGTCACGACCAGCAGCGTGTCCGGGTGCTCGGCCACGTACGCTCGGGCCACCGCGACGGCCGCGTCGAGGGACCGCATGGCCTCGAGCACGCGGGTGCCGTTGTCGTTGTGCGCCATCTCGTCGACGGCCTCCTCCTCGACGAGGAGGAAGAAGCCGTCCTCGTCCTGGGAGAGGACGTCGAGGGCCTTGGTGGTCATGTCGGCGAGCGACACGGCGGGGTCGAACTCGTCGCCCTGGCCCTCGGGCCGCTGCTGGAACATCTCCTCGTTGGCGAACAGCCCGAGCAGCGGGCCGGAGCCGGCGGCGGCGAACTCCTCGGCGGTGCTCACGTACTCGTAGCCCTGCGCCTGCGCCCGCGCGACCAGGTCGCCCTGGGTGCTGCGGGACACCTCCGGGTCCTCCGTGTCGCCGGTGCGCGGCGGGTGGGTGCCCTCGTCGCCGGCGGGCAGCCACCAGTCCTCGCCGCCGCCGAGGACCACCTCGGGCCGGCTGCGCTCCAGGTACTGGCGGGCGATGTCGTCCTGCGCGGCACGGTCGGTGCTGTTGGCGAAGAACGCCGCGGGGCTGGCGTCGGTGACCTGCGCGGTGGTCACGATGCCGCCGGCCAGGCCCGCGTCCTCCACCTGCTGCCCGACGGTCGGCAGCGGCTCGCCGTCGACGTCGACGCTGATCGCCCCGTTGTAGGTCTTCACGCCGGTGGCCCAGGCCGACGCCCCGGCCGCGGAGTCGGTGACCGTGTCCTCCGGGTCCCGCGCGTCGGTGGTCTGCAGGCCGGCGATCGGCAGCGAGTCCATCGCCAGCTGCCCGTCGAAGCCGACCTGGTCGAGCCGGGCGGCCTCGCGGTGGGCGGCGCCCATGCCGTCGCCGGTGATGAAGATGACGCTGCGCGGGTGCCCGTCCGCGTGGCCGCCGCCGTGTCCTCCGCCGCCGTGCGCGGATCCGCCCCCACCGGCGAACGCCCCCGTCAGGGGCAGCAGCGCGAGCGTGCCGCCGGCCACCGCCACCACGGTGGCCGTCCGCAGCCGCCGTCCTGTCCTCGGGTCGGTCATGGTCGTCCTCTCGTCGCCGGGCCCCCGGCGACCGGTCGCACCGCCCGGGGGACGCCCCACCGTGGGACGTGACCCGGGTCACTCGCGCAGGCGACGCACCACCGGCGTTCCGGGTCGCGGCCGGTCCGGTCGGACCGTGACGGACCGACCCCTCACAGCGACCGCACAGCCGCCTCCCAGCCGGCGCCCGGTGGCGGCTCCGGTGGTCAGCGGCGGCGCAGGCCCCGCAGGGTCCGGACGGCGACCAGCAGCTCGGGCAGGTCGTGCCGGTCGCCGGCGGCGATGTCCGCGAGCTGGGCCGCGGCCCGCCGCTGGGCGGGGTCCCAGCCCTCCACCCAGCCCGCGACCAGGGTCGTGGCATCGGGGGAGGCGTCGTTCCCGCTCCCCCGCCCGGCCAGCACCTCGACGGCGAGCTCGGCCTGCTCGGCGGCCAGGTCGTCGCGCAGCGCCGCGCGGGCCATCGACGGCCAGCGCCGGTCCCGGGGCAGCGCCGTCACGAGCTCCCGCAGCGGCACCAGCGCCAGCCGCTCGGCCAGCTCCTCGGTGACCCGCCCGGCCAGCTCGATCGGCGCGCCGGTGCGCTCGGCGACGACGGCCAGGTCGAGGGCCGTCGGCAGCAGCGGCGCGGCCGCCAGCTCGCCCGCCAGCCCGGCCGGCACGCCCGCGGCCTGCAGCCGCCGCGCCCGCTCGGCGTAGGCGGCGGCCTCGTGGCCCAGCAGCCAGCCCGGCAGGCCGGCCCGCACCGCCGCCACGGGGCCGGCGAACCGCTCGGTGAGGGCGGCGATCCCCGCCGCGGGGTGCGCGCCGATCTCGGGCAGCCGCAGCAGCCACCGCGCCGCCCGCTCGGCCAGCCGGGTCGCCTCGGTGCGCAGCTCCACCTGCACCGGCGCGGGCACCCGGTTGTCCAGCGGCCGGACGGCGTCCCACAGCCGGTCGACGTCGAACACCGCGCGGGCCACCGCGTGCGCCCGGACGACGGCGGCGAGGTCGAGCCCGCTCTCCTCGGCCAGCCGGAACAGCCCGGTCACGCCGGCGGTGTTGACCGCCCGGTTGGTCAGCGCGGTGGCGGTGATCTCCCGGCGCAGCGGGTGGGCCTCGACCGCGTCGGGGAACCGCTCGCGCAGCGGGGCCGGGAAGTACTCGCGCAGCAGCCGGGCCAGGGCGGGGTCGTCGGGCAGGTCGGAGCCGAGGACGGCGTCGCCCGCCTCGAGCTTGGCGTAGGCCAGCAGCACCGACAGCTCGGGGCTGGTCAGCGCGTGCCCGTCGCGGCGCCGCTGGGCGAGCGCCCGGTCGTCGGGCAGCGCCTCGACCGCGCGGACCAGCCGCCCCGACCGCTCCAGCGCCCGGATGAACCGCTCGTGCGCGTCGAGCAGGCTGCGCGCGGAGGTCACCTCGACGGCGAGCGCGGCGTTCTGCGCGTGGTTGTCGGTGAGGACGGCCGCCGCGACCTCCTCGGTCATGTCGGCCAGCAGCGCGGCGCGGCCGTCGGCGTCGAGCACGCCGGCCTCCACCACCTCGTTGAGCGCAATCTTGATGTTCACCTCGTGGTCGGAGGTGTCCACGCCCGCGGAGTTGTCGATGGCGTCGGTGTTCACCCGGCCGCCGGCCAGCGCGTACTCCACCCGCCCGCGCTGGGTGAGGCCGAGGTTGCCGCCCTCCCCCACCACGCGCACGCGCAGCCGGTGGCCGTCGACCCGGACGGCGTCGTTGGCCTTGTCGCCGACGTCGAGGTGGCTCTCGGTGGCGGCCTTGACGTAGGTGCCGATGCCGCCGTTGAACAGCAGGTCCACCGGGGCCAGCAGCACCGCGCGGACGAGCTCCACCGGGGAGAGCGTGTCGACGTCGGCGTCGAGGCCGAGCGCGGCCCGCATCGGCTCGCTGACCGGGATCGCCTTGGCCGTCCGCGGCCACACGCCGCCGCCCGCGCTGATCAGCGCGGGGTCGTAGTCGGCCCACGACGAGCGGGGCAGGTCGAACAGCCGCCGGCGCTCGGCGTAGGACGTCGCGGCGTCGGGGGTGGGGTCGACGAACACGTGGCGGTGGTCGAAGGCGGCCACCAGCCGGATGTGCTCGGACAGCAGCATCCCGTTGCCGAAGACGTCGCCGCTCATGTCGCCGATGCCGACGACGGTGAACTCCTGGCTCTGCACGTCGACGCCGAGCTCGCGGAAGTGGCGGGTCACCGACTCCCACGCGCCGCGGGCGGTGATGCCCATGGCCTTGTGGTCGTAGCCGACCGAGCCGCCGGAGGCGAAGGCGTCGCCGAGCCAGAACCCGCGCTCGAGCGCGACGGCGTTGGCGATGTCGGAGAAGGTCGCCGTCCCCTTGTCCGCGGCGACGACGAGGTAGGCGTCGTCGCCGTCGTGGCGGACCACCCGCTCCGGGGGCACGACCTTCCCGCCCACCAGGTCGTCGGTGAGCGACAGCAGCGCGCCGATGAACAGCCGGTAGCAGGCCTGGCCCTCGGCCAGGACCTCCTCGCGGGAGGCGCCCTCCGGTGGGGGGTTGCGGACGACGAAGCCGCCCTTGGCGCCGGTGGGCACGATGACGGTGTTCTTCACCATCTGCGCCTTGACCAGGCCGAGGACCTCGGTGCGCAGGTCCTCGCGGCGGTCGGACCAGCGCAGCCCGCCGCGGGCCACCGCGCCGAACCGCAGGTGCACGCCCATCACCCGCGGGGAGCTGACGAACACCTCGCGGGCCGGGCGCGGCTCGGGCAGGTCGGGGACCGTCCGGCAGTCGAGCTTGATCGCCAGCGGCCCGCCCGCGTAGTAGGTGGTGCGCTGGGTGGCGAGGACGGCGGCCAGCAGGCTGGTGAGCACGCGGTCGGCGTCGAGGGTGTCGACCCGGCCGATGGCCTCGCGCAGCGACGCGGCCAGCGCCTCCTGGCGGGTGGCCCGGCCGGCCTCGCGCCCGGGCGAGAACCGGGTCTCGAACAGCGCCACCAGCCGCGCGACGACGTCGGGGTGGGCGGCCAGCGTCGTCTCCACGTACCGCTGGCCGAAGGGCAGCCCGGCCTGGCGCAGCCACTGCACGTAGGCGCGCACGACCGTCACCTGCCGCCAGTTGAGCCCGGCCAGGAGCACCAGCGCGCCCAGGCCGTCGTCCTCGGCGTCGCCGCGCCACACCGCGGCGACCGCCTCGGTGAACCGCTCGGGCAGCGAGCCGGGGAAGGGCAGCTCCCCGCCGGGGGCGGTCAGCCCGAAGTCGTAGATCCAGGCCGGTGGGGCGCCGATCCGGTCGATCTCGTAGGGCCGCTCGTCGACGACGTCGACGCCCATGTGCTGCAGCACCGGCAGCACGTCGGACAGCAGCAGCCGCTCCCCCACCCGGTAGACGGTCAGCCGCGGCTCGGTGGCGTCGGCACCGCGCGGTCGGCGCAGCCGCAGGCCGAGCTCGCCGGGCGGCAGCGCGTCGAGGCGGGCGAGGTCCTCGACGGCCGTCGCCGCCGGGAAGTCCTCCTGGTAGGCGGCCGGGAAGGCGTCGGCGATGCGGGCGAGGACCTGGTCGCCGTCCGGGCCGTACCGCTCGGCCAGGGCGTCGGACAGGTCGTCGGTCCAGCTGCGGGCGACGGCCGCGAGCTCCTGCTGCAGCGCCTCCGCGTCGACGTCGGGCAGCGCCGGCGTCCCGCCCCGGCCCACCGGCAGCCGGACGACGAAGTGCAGCCGGGCCAGCACCGACTCGGTGGAGCGGGCGGTGAACTCGATGTCCCGGCCGCCCAGGCGGGACAGCAGCAGCCGCTGCATCGCCAGGCGGACCTCGGTCGTGTAGCGGTCGCGCGGCAGGTAGACCAGCGCGGACCAGAACCGGCCGTAGGGGTCGAGGCGGAGGAACAGCCGGGTCTGCCGGCGCTCCTGCAGGTAGAGCACGGCCAGCGCCACCGGCAGCAGCTCGGCGGCCGACGCCTGGAACAGCTCGTCGCGCGGCAGGGTGTCCAGGACGTCGACCAGCGTCTTGCCGGTGTGGCTGTCGGCCGGCACGCCGGAGCCCTCGACCACCTCGGCGACGCGGCGGCGCACCAGCGGCACGTCGCGGACGTTGGCCGCCGCGGCCGCGGAGGGCAACAGCCCGACCAGCCGGTGCTGGCGGGCGGGGCGGTCGCCGTCGGCGGGCTCGGTCACCGCGACCAGGTCCAGCCAGGCGCGGCGGTGCACCGTCGAGCGGATGTCGGCCTTGGTGACCGTCAGCAGCGCCGGGCCCAGCGGGCCGGCGGCCTCCGGCAGCGCGGTCCCGGTGTCGCTGCGCAGGACGCCCAGGCCGGTGCCGGGGACGGCGCGCACGGCGGTCCCGACCTCGACCTCGCGGGCGCCGAGGAACACGAAGTTGCCGTCGGCCAGCCAGCGCAGCAGGGCCGCGGCCTCGGCGGGGTCGTCGGCCGGGTCGGCGGTGTCGGCGCTGCCGCGCTCCTCCAGCCGGGTGGCCAGCTCCAGCGCGCGGGCGGCGGTGCGCGGGGCGTCCTCGTCGACGGCGCGGACGTCGGCGAGCACGGTGCGCAGCCCGGCGACCAGGTCACCGGCGGCCTCGTCGTCGAGCGGGCCGTCCAGGACGGCGGCCATCCACGACTCGGCCAGCGCGTCGGGGCCGCAGCGGGCCACGGCCGTGCCGGGGCTGTCGCAGAAGGCCCGCAGCACGCCGGAGACGTCCCGCCGGACCACGACCACGGGGTGCACGACGTGCTGCAGCCCCACGCCCTGCCGGACCACCTCGGCGGTCACCGAGTCGACGAGGAAGGGCATGTCGTCGGTGACGACGAGCAGCAGCCCGCGCCCGTCGCCCAGCCGCTCGACGACGACGGTGGCCGCGCCCTGCGCCCGGACGCCGGCCAGCCGGAGGTGGCGCAGGGCCAGCCCGGCGAGGTCGGCCGGGTCGTGCCCGAGGACCTCGGCGGCCGGCTCGCTCCAGTAGTAGCGCTGCAGCAGGGCCGGGAGGTCCGCGGTGCCGCACCCGGCGGGCAGGTCGGGCCCGCCGTCGGCGTCGTCGGCGGCGGCGCGCGCGGCCTCGGCGAGCAGGGCCCGCTTCTCCTCGTTGGCGGCCTCGAGGGCGACCAGTCCCGGCGGGACGTCGTCCTCCGGTCGGTCGGGGACGACGGTGTCCACGCCGGTGGTGCTCATGTCCGGCGACGCTAACCCGCCCGTGCCACCTCGTCAGCGCGACGCGGCCACCCGGCGGGGTGACGTGCTGGAACGGCCCCGCTGCAGGAGCCCGCCGCGAGCCGGGTGACGTGCTGGAACGGCCCCGCTGCAGGAGCCCGCCGCGAGCCGGGTGACGTGCTGGAACGGCCCCGCTGCAGGGGCCCGCCGCGAGCCGGGTGACGTGCTGGAACGGCCCCGCTGCAGGGGCCCGCCGCGAGCCGGGTGACGTGCTGGAACGGCCCCGCTGCAGGGGCCCGCCGCGAGCCAGGTGACGTGCTGGAACGGCCCCGCTGCAGGGGCCCGCCGCGAGCCTGCGAGCGGTGGGGGGCAGCGGGGTCCTTCGTCTAGCGGTCCAGGAGCTGGTCGGCGGCCCAGCCGACGACGGCGAGGACGAGCCCGCCCAGGATCGCGGTGCCGAAGCCGTCGACCGAGAGCCGGTCCGACAGCGCGGCGGTGAGGCCGAGCAGCGCGGCGTTCACGACCAGGAGGAACAGGCCGAGGCTCAGCAGGATCGCCGGGAAGGACAGGAACCGCAGGATCGGCCCGACCACCGCGTTGACGACGGCGAACAGCAGCGCCACCCAGAGGAAGGTGCCGCTGACGCCGAGCGCCCCGTTCTCGTTGCCGTCGATCTGGATGCCCGGCAGCAGCCGCGTGAGGCCGTAGAAGGCCAGGGCCATGACGACGACCTTGAGCGCGAACCTGATCACGCGTCCACGCTAGTGGCCGGACCTGGCAGTCCCCTGGTCCTGCACGCCTCTACCGCTCTCTGGCGTCCGCGCTAGAGAGCCGTAGAGCGGCCTCGACGTGCGTGCGGGCGCGTCCGTGTGGGCACTGCGGACGGTGAGGGGGTGCGCCGTGGTGGACCGGCTGGTGGTCGTGGGTGCGTCCGCGGGGGGCGTGGACCCCCTGCGGCAGCTGCTGGCGGCGTTGCCCGCCGACCTGCCGGCCGCCGTCGCCGTCGTCCTGCACCTGTCCCCCACCGGTGAGAGCCGGCTGCCGGAGCTGCTGTCCCGGGCCGGACCGCTGCCCGTGCGGCACCCCACGGAGGGCGGGGCCCTGGTGCCGGGGCAGGTCGTCGTCGCACCGCCCGACCGGCACCTGGTCGTGCGCGACGGCCGGGTGCACCTCACCCGGGGGCCGCGGGTCAACCGGCAGCGGCCGGCCGTCGACGTGCTGTTCCGCAGCGCCGCGCTGTCCCACGGCGCCGGCGTGGTCGCCGTCGTCCTGTCCGGCGCGCTCGACGACGGCGCCCTCGGGGCGGCCGCCGTCGCGGCGCAGGACGGCCGCGTGCTGGTGCAGGACCCCCGTGAGGCGCGGGTGTCCGCCATGCCCCGGGCGGCGCTGGCCGTCGTGCGCCGGGCCCGCGCGGCCCCCGCCGCCGAGCTGGGGCCGCTGGTCACCGAGCTGGTCGGCAGCCCTGCTCCCCCGGCGCCCACCGCCGGCGCCCCGTCCGACGAGAGGAGTCCGCAGATGGCCGGCGGACCGACAGCCGAGACCGACCTGGGTGTCCCCGCGGCCCTCGGCTGCCCCGAGTGCCAGGGCGGCATGTTCGAGAACGCCGCCGACGGGTCGGTGAGCTGGACCTGTCACGTCGGCCACTCGTGGTCGGCGCAGAGCCTGCTCGAGGCGCAGCGCCAGGCCGTCGAGAGCGCGGTCTACAACGCCGCGTCGAAGCTGCTGGAGATCGCGTCGGTGCACCGCCGGCTGGCCGAGCTCGGCACCGGCGGCAGGGACGAGCACCTGCGCGCGGCCGAGCGGGCCGAGACGCGGGCCGCCCAGGTCCGCGGCGAGGCCGGCGGCGGCTGACCGGCGGTCAGCGCGCGGGCGTCTGCGTGTAGAGCGCGAGCCGCCAGCGGTCGCCGTCGCGGACGTAGAGGCTGCTCATCGCCCCGGTGAACGGCGGCTCCTGCTCGTGCCGCCAGGCCCGGCCGGTGTAGACCAGCGCCGCCGCGTCCGCGCCGGCGCGCACCAGCCGGACGTCGCCCAGTTCGTAGCGCAGCCACGGCGGGGAGGCGCCCAGGGCGGCGACGACGGCGGCGCGGTCCATCACCGTCCCGTCCGCGAGCACCATCAGGCCGTCGTCGGCCATCACCTCGCCGTAGAAGTCCCCGCCGGTCGCGTCGCACAGGGCGTCCCAGCCCCGCCGCTCCAGGGCGAGGAGCTCGGTCTGCACCTCGGTCTCCGTGTGGGTCCCCATGTGCCCGACCCTGGCCCGCGCAGGTGCCGGACGTCCAGCCCCCGGCCGACGTCGTCAGGTGAGCGGCAGGGCGTCGGCGACCAGGTAGAGGCCGAGCAGGAACAGCACCCAGGCCACCACCTCACCCGAGGTGCGCGACAGCCGGCCCTCGATCCGGGCCAGGACGGGCGTGAGCCGGTCGTGCAGCGCCGTGCGGAGGGCCAGCAGGACCAGCGCCGGCAGGACCATGAGCAGGCAGTAGCCCGCGAGCAGGGCCAGCGTCGCCGCCGGACCCGGTGCCGACGTCACGAGCAGGGCGATCGCGGCGAGGTAGGGCAGCATCGAGGCCGCCTCGATCCCCACCGCGGTGACGGCGAGGACGACGACCGCTCCGGGCGGGCCGTCGCCCCGGGCCCGGTCGCGCCACCGGCCCAGCCGCCCCGGTCCCCGGGCCGCCCGCGCAGCGCGCCGCCGCTCCTTGCCCTCCCGCGTCCACGGCTCCACGGTCAGCCCGAGCAGGACCAGGACGGCCCCCACGGCGAGTTCGGCGACGCGGCCGGCCGTGCTCTCCAGGGCTGCGCCGAGCGGTTCCAGCAGCACCCCGGCACCGAGGACGAGCGCGATCCCGAGCAGCAGGTACGCGCCGGCCACCGTGCCGAGGAAGAGCAGCACCCTGGCCACCCGGACCCGGCCGGGGGCCAGCAGCAGCCACAGCGGGAGGACGAGCGTGCCGACGCTGGTGCTGTCCACCAGGGCCAGGCCGGCCAGTGGCAGCAACAGGGCGACGTCCACGGCTCCTCCGGTGTCTTGGCAGCACACCTGTGCTGTTCTGCCAACGTAGCACAGTCGTGCTAGAACGAGGCCGTGCCCAGGACCGTCGACGCCACCGTGCGCCGGAGGCAGCTGGCCGAGGCCGTCTGGCGGGTCATCCGGCGCGACGGCGTCTCGGGCGCCTCGGTGCGCAACGTCGCCCGGGAGGCCGGCACGTCGACGGGCTCGCTGCGGCACTGGTTCGCCACCCAGGACGAGCTCCTGCACTTCGCGATGACCCTCGTGATCGAGCGCGCCCGGGAACGGGCGGAGGCGGTCGCGGCCGCCGGCGGGCCCCTGGTGCCGAGCCTGCTGCGGGTGCTGGAGGAGACCCTCCCCCTCGACGAGGAACGGCGCGCCGAGACGGAGGTCTGGCTGGCGCTCACCGCGCGCGCCCTGGTCGACCCCCGCCTGGCCGAGCTGCGCGACCGGTCGGCCGCCGACCTGCGCGCCTTCTGCGCCCACGCCGTGCAGGCCCTGGTCGCGGCCGGGGAGGCCCGCCCCGACCTGGACCCCGACCTGGAGGCCGAGCGGCTGTACGCGGTCCTCGACGGCCTGGCCGTGCACGCCGTGACCCGGCCGTCCACGCTCCCGCCGGACCGGGCCCGGGAGGTGCTCGCGGCGCACCTGCGCTCGCTGGGCGACACGCCCTAGCCCGTTCTACTGATCTCTACGGCGGGGGCTAGACGGGGCCATACGGTGCTCGACGTGGACCCCGTCCGGAACCCCTACGCCCCCGGCGCGGGGCAGCGCCCGCCGGAGCTCGCCGGCCGCGACGACGAGCTGTCGGCCTTCGACGTCGTCCTGGAGCGGATCGCCCGCGGCCGGCCCGAGCGGTCGCTGGTGCTCACCGGGCTGCGCGGCGTGGGCAAGACGGTGCTGCTCAACCAGCTGCGGTCGGCGGCGATCGGCCGCGGCTGGGGCACCGGCAAGATCGAGGCGCGACCGGACCAGTCGCTGCGCCGGCCGGTCTCCTCGGCGCTGCACATGGCCCTGCGCGAGCTGCGCCACCCCGACCAGGAGTCGATGGACGCCGTCCTCGGGACGCTGAAGGCCTTCGCCCAGCGGCTGGCCCCGTCCGACGCGAAGCTGCGGGACCGCTGGCAGCCGGGCATCGACGTGCCCGCCACCACCGGCCGGGCCGACTCCGGCGACATGGAGATCGACCTGGTCGAGCTGCTCAGCGACGCCGCCGGGCTGGCCGCGGACGTCGGCAGGGGCGTCGCGCTGTTCATCGACGAGATGCAGGACGTGCAGGCCCCCGACGTCTCGGCCATCTGCGCGGCCTGCCACGAGCTGTCGCAGCAGGGCGCGCCGCTGATCGTCGTCGGCGCCGGCCTCCCGCACCTGCCGGCGGTGCTGTCGGCGTCGAAGAGCTACTCCGAGCGCCTGTTCCGCTACCTGCGCATCGACCGGCTGGACCGGCCCGCCGCCGACCGCGCGCTGCTGGCGCCCGCCGAGCGCGAGGAGGTCACCTTCGAGCCGGCCGCCCTCGACGCCCTCTACGCGGCCGCCGACGGCTACCCGTACTTCGTGCAGGCCTACGGCAAGGTCACCTGGGACGTCGCGGCGGCCTCCCCCATCACCGCCGACGACGTCGCGATGGCCGCGCCGGTCGCCGAGGCCGAGCTGGCGGTCGGGTTCTTCGGCTCCCGGTACGACCGCGCCACCCCGGCCGAGCGCGAGTACATGCACGCGATGGCCGAGCTCGGGGGTCCGGCCGGCGCCCCGGTGGCGACGTCGGAGGTGGCCGCGACGCTGGGCCGCAAGCCGGCGTCGCTGTCGCCGGCGCGCGACTCGCTGATCAAGAAGGGGCTGGTCTACTCCGCCGAGCGGGGGCAGATCGCCTTCACCGTCCCCCACTTCGGCCGCTACCTCCTGCGACACCCGGACTAGCGGCCCGGGTGTCGCGTCGGCCTGGCAGGAGGAAGGCGTCCAGGTCGGCGGCGAGGGCCCGCGGGCACTCCCAGTTCGGGCAGTGGCCGGTGCCCTCGTGGATGCGCAGCCGGGCGTCGGGGAGCGCGGCCAGGAGCCGGTCCTGCTGCCCGCGGTCGAACAGCGCGTCCCGGTCGCCCCACACCAGCAGCGTCGGCGCGGTCACGGCCCCGAGCCGGTCGCGGTCGTCGACGGCCACCATCTCCTCCCAGGCGTCCCGGTAGACCCACCCCGGCGCCCGGCGGCCCTCCGCGACCAGTGCGTCGAAGAACGCCGGCTCCACCGGCCGGTACACCGCGCTCGCGGCGAACTCCCGCACGAAGCCCTCGGGGACGTCGTCGGGCAGGTCGGCGATCGCCGCCCGCACCTCCGCGGCCAGCCGCCCGCCCACCCGGTCGGCCGAGTCGACGAGCACCATCCGGTCGACCAGCCCGGGGTGCTCCTCCGCCACCCGCCGCACCACGAAGCTGCCGTGGGAGTGGCCCACCAGGTGCGCGCGCCCGATCCCGAGCACCTCGCACAGGGCCACCAGGTCCTCGGCGAGCCGGTCCACCGCGTAGCCGGCCCGCGGGTGGTCGGACCCGCCGAACCCGCGCTGGCTGTAGGCGACGACGTGCAGCCGCGGGTCCAGGTGCGCGAGGACGCGGCTCCAGGAGAACCAGGAGTCGGGCCAGCCGTGGACGAGGACGACGACCGGCCCGCCGGGGTCCCCCTGCTCCACGGTCTCCAGCCGCAGCCCGCCCGGGAGGGTCACGGTGCGCGGGCGGAGGGTCTGCGTCGTCCCGGACACGGGGCCTCCCCGGAGCCGTCCCCCCGCACGGCCACGGTAGGGGCGCAGCCCTCCCCGCGGGCCGGTCGGATGCGGCAGGGGCGGCCGTTTCTGCCGCCCGGACGGTTGCTGCGCGCAACCGGGGGCAGGAGCGTCCCGTGCCCGACGTCGTCGAAGCCGGTCTGTGGGGTCTGCTGGGCGGCGCCGCCCTGGTGCTCGGGGCGCTGGTCGCCTGGTTCGTGCGGGTGCCGCAGGCGGTGATCGCCTCGGTCATGGCGTTCGGCTCGGGGGTGCTCATCTCCGCCGTCGCCTTCGACCTGGTGGAGGAGGCCGCCGACACCGGCGGGCTGGGTCCCACCGCGATCGGCTTCCTCGGCGGCGCGGTCGCCTACCTCGCCGCGAACGCGGCGCTGGCCCGGCGCGGCGCCCGGCACCGCAAGCGGTCGGGCGGGGCGGGGAGCGAGCAGCAGCCGTCGGAGGGCGAGCAGGGCGGCAGCGGCGCGGCGATCGCCGTCGGCGCGCTGCTCGACGGCGTCCCGGAGTCGGTCGTCCTGGGGCTCGGCCTGCTCGGCGGTGGCGCGGTGAGCGCGCCGGTCCTGGCGGCGGTCGTCATCTCCAACGTGCCCGAGGGCCTGTCCAGTGCCGCCGGCATGAAGGCCGGCGGACGGTCGGCCGGCTACGTCTTCGGGGTCTGGGGCGGCATCGCGGTGGCCAGCGGCCTGGCCGCGCTGGTCGGGTACGCCGCCCTGGGCAGCGCCCCGCCCGAGGCCATCGCCGTCATCACCGCCGTCGCGGCCGGCGCCATCCTCACGATGATCGCCGACACGATGATCCCGGAGGCCTTCGAGCGGACCCGCACCTGGACCGGCCTGATCACCACCGCGGGGTTCCTCGTCGCCTTCGCGATCGAGCGGCTCGGCGCGTGAGCGGGCAGGGTGGGCCCGTGGCAGAGGCACGCGACCCCGTCCAGATCAGCGTCCCCGTCGACGGCGGCGAGCTGTCCGCCCTGCACTGGGCCGCCGACGCCCCCGGCTCCCCCATCGCCGTGCTGGTCCACGGCATCACCGCCAACGCGATGGCCTGGGCGCGCGTGGCGGCCGCGCTGGCCGGCGAGTTCGAGGTCGTCGCCCCCGACCTGCGCGGGCGGGCCGGCTCGGCCGGGCTGCCCGGCCCCTACGGCCTGGAGCGGCACGCCCGGGACGTCGCCACCCTGCTCGACCGGTTCGGCGCCGACGACGACGCCGGAGCCGACGCCACGGTGGTCGTCGGCCACTCGATGGGTGCGTTCGTGGCCGCGATGGCCGCGGCCGGCCCGGCCCGCGACGAGGTGCACGGGCTGGTCCTGGTCGACGGCGGGCTGGCCCTCGCCCAGCCCCCGGGCGCCGACGTCGACGCGATGCTCTCCGCCGTCCTGGGCCCGTCGCTGGACCGGCTGTCGACGTCGTTCCCCGACGTCGCCGCCGTGCGCGCGTTCTGGGCGCGGCACCCCGCCGTGGGCCCGTGGGTGGACGTGCCCTCGGTGGCCGCCTACCTCGCCCGCGACCTCGCCCCCGGCGGGCCGCCGCTGCGCAGCGCCTGCGTGCCCGAGGCGGTCCGCGTCGACGGCGGGGACGTGCTGCTCAACGAGCGCGTGCTGGAGGCCACCACCGCCCTGCCGGTGCCCGCCACCCTGCTGTGGGCCACGCGCGGCCTGCTCGACCAGACGCCCGGCCTCTACGACGAGGTGCGCCTGGCCTCGCTCGGGCTGGAGCCGGCCGGCATCACCGCGCGCGAGGTGCCCGGCACCAACCACTACTCGGTGCTGTGGGCCGAGGAGGGCGTCGCGGCGATCGCGGACGAGGTCCGGGCGGCCGCCGCCCGGACCTGATCAGGCGGGGTGGCCGAGCAGCGGGGGCAGCACCTCGGGCCCGGCCTCGGCCGGGCGCTCCCCGCCCACCGGGTGCGCCCGGACGGCGAGCACCGCGACGTCGTCCTCGGCGCCGTCGCCGAGCATGCTGGCCAGCAGCCCGTCGCACAGGTCGGCCAGCGACGAGCCGGCCGCGGCCTCGACCAGCCGGCGGAGCTCCTCGCGGCTCTCGTCGAGCGGCACGCCACGCCGCTCGAACAGCCCGTCGGTGAACAGCAGCAGCGTGCTGTCCGCCGGGATGACGTCGTGCCCGTCGGCGCGGGGGCCGCGCCAGCCGATGCCCAGCGGCGGGCCGACCGGCGCGGAGAGGTCGCGGACGGTCCCGTCGGGCAGCAGCAGCATCGGCTCGGGGTGGCCGGCCGTGGCCCAGCGCAGCCGGCGCAGTCCCACGGCCGCCTCGGCCGGGGTCTGCTCGACCCGGCACACCAGCGCGGTGGCCATCGCGGGCACGGCGAGGCCGACCAGGGCGTGGTCGACCCGCCGCAGCACCCCTGCGGGCTCCTCCAGCCGGTCGAAGGCGATGGCGCGGACCAGCGTCTTGACCTGCCCCATGGCCGCGGCGGCCTCGATGTCGTGGCCCATGACGTCGCCGATCACCAGCACGGTGTCGCCGTCGGGCTGCAGGAACGCGTCGTACCAGTCACCGCCGATGGACACCCCGCGGGTGGCGGGCCGGTAGCGGACGGCGAGCTCGAGGTGGTCGGGCTGCACCGGCGGGGACAGCAGACTGTGCTGCATCCGCTCGGCCACCTGCTGGGCGGCGCTGGCCAGCCGGGCGTTGTCCAGGGCCAGCGCGGCCCGCCGGGAGGCGATCTCGGCGGTGCGCAGCTCGGCGTCGGTGTGCGGGCCCCGCTCGGGCCCGTTGACCAGCGTGAACGCGCCGAACACCTCGCCGCGGGCGAGCAGCGGGAAGGTGGCGACGGCGGACACCCGCAGCGGCGCCAGCGCCTCGCGGCTGGCCTCGTCGGCGACCATCACCCGGACGTCGTCGTCGGTGACCTGCGGGAGGACCACCGGCCGCCCGCTGGCCAGCGCCGTGGGCACCGGGGCGTTGGGCCGGTTGCTGCGCACCCGCAGGTCGGCGTAGCGGTGCATCGCCGGCACCATCGCCGGGTCGCTGTGCGCGCGGCCGACGTCGCGGCGGGTGCCGTCGGGGTCGACGACGCTGACCAGGCACCAGTCGGCCAGCAGGGGCACGACCAGGTCCGCGAACCGGGCGACGGCCTCGTCGACGTCGGTGGTCGACGTCATCGCCTGGCTGATGTCGCCGAGCAGCACCAGGTGGCGGGCCGACACCTCGGCCCGCGCCGCGGCCGCGGCCGCCTCCGCGGCGGCGGACTCGCGGGCCGCGACGGCCGCGGCGCGCTCCTCCTCGGTGCGCCGGCGCTGCGTGACGTCGTCGTAGGTGACCACCAGGCCGGCCCCGGTGAGGAACGCGTCGGCGCGGAACCACCGCCCCAGCGGGGGGAAGAACGCCTCGGTGGTGCCGGACTCGCCGGTCTCGCGGACGTGCCGGTACAGCTCCTCGAACGGTCCCCCGACCGCCTCCGGGAACTCCTCCCAGATGCCCCGGCCCTGCAGCCCCGCGACGGTGCGCTCGAGGACCGCGGCCCCGGCCGGGTTGACGTAGCGGAACCGCCAGTCGTCGTCGAGGACGAACAGCGGCCGGTCCATGCCCTCCACGGCCTGGACGAGCAGGTCACGGGGCGGCGGAGCGGCGCCGTCCGGGGTCATGGGGCCATGCTGCCCCATCCCCGGCGGCCGGCCCGCCTGCGGTCCCTCGTCGTGGGGAACGGTCCGGCGCGGACCCGTTGGCAGCGCGGCCCGGGCGCGGAACGATCGGGGCCGGCCCGTGGCGTCCGGCACCCGTCCGCCGGTGCGGACGGCCGGCGAGGAGGTGCGGGCATGGCCGATCCGCTGCCGGCCCCGCCCGCCGGTCCGGGAGCGGGGTGGCGGCAGGACGCGCAGCACCGGGCGACCGTGCCCCTCGCCTGCCGGCTGCCCGACCCCGCGGCCCTCGCCGCCCTGGCGGACCGCCTGCCGGCCGCCGTCCTGGCGCTCGACCCGGCCGGCCGGCTGACCTGGCTCAACGCCGCCGCAGCGCGGCTGCTGGGCGGCACCGCCGCCGGGCTGACCGGCCGGCCGCTGGACGACGGCGTGCCCGGCGCCACCGGCCACGTCCTGGCCCAGGCCTGCTCCGAGGCCGCCGCCACCGGCGAGCCGGTGACCGTCGCCGCCGGGGACGGCTGGTACGAGGTGCGGGCCCTGCCCGGGCCCGAGGGGCTCGCGGTGACGGTCACCGACGTCACCGCCCGGCGCGCGGTGCAGGAGCAGGCCGACCGCGCCGCGGCCCGCGCGACCCTGCTGGTGCGGGTCAGCGGGGAGCTCTCCGGCGCGCTCGACGGCGTCTCGGCGCTGGGCCGGCTGGCGCGGCTGGTGGTGCCGGTGCTGACCGACGGCTGCGTGGTCACCGTCGTCGACCGGGAGGGCCGCGCCCGCGACGTCGGCTCCTGGCACGCCGACCCCGAGCGCCGCGAGCTGCTGGCCCGCTACACCCGGGTGCGGCTGGAGCGCATGTCGCCGTCCTCCCCCGTGGCGCAGGCACTGCGCGCGGGCACGCCGCTGACCACCTGCGTCGCCGACGTCCTGGAGGACATGACCGACGAGGACGCGCGCGAGATGCTGCGCGGCCTGCGCGCGGAGTCGGTGGTGGTCCTCCCCCTGCCCGCCGAGTCGCGGACCGTCGGCGTGCTCACCCTCTACCTCGACGCCGGCCGCACGCTGGGTGAGGCCGACCTCGCCACCGCACGGGCGGTCGCGGTGCAGGCCGGCCGCGCGGTGGACCGGGTCGGGCGGCAGAGCCGGCAGATCCAGCTGGCCGAGGCGCTGCAGCGCAGCCTGCTCACCGACCCGCCGTCGTTCCCCGGACTGGAGGTCGCCGTGCGGTACCTGCCGGCGGCCGAGGCGGCCCGGGTGGGCGGGGACTGGTACGACGCCTTCTCCTCCCCCACCGGCGACCCGGTCGTGGCGATCGGCGACGTCGTCGGCCACGACACCGCGGCCGCGGCGACGATGGGCCAGCTGCGCGGCCTGCTGCGGGGGATCGCGCACGCCCGCGGCGCCGGTCCCGCGGAGGTGCTGCACGGCCTGGACGAGGCCATGGCGGACATGCACCCGGAGACGCTGGCCACGGCCGCGGTCGCCCGGCTGGAGGACGGCGGCCGGCGGCTGCGGTGGGCCAACGCCGGGCACCCGCCCCCGGTGCTGCTGCTGCCCGGCGGCCGGGTCGTCGCGCTCGACCACGGCGACCCGATCGGCGACCTGGCGCTGGGCGTGGACGCGACGGCCGAGCGGCGCGAGTCGGCGGTCGCCCTGGTCCCGGGGACGACGGTGCTGCTGCACACCGACGGGCTGGTGGAGCGGCGCGGCAGCACGCTCGACGCGGACACCGCCCGCCTGCACGACGTGCTGGCCGGGCTCGCCGGCCGGTCGCTGCCGCAGCTGTGCGACGAGCTGCTCGCCCGCCTGGTGCCCGGCCCGCCCGAGGACGACGTCGCGCTGCTCGCGGTGCGCGTCGGGGCGGGCTGAGCCGAGATCCGGCTCACCCCGCGGAGGCAGGTGGGCGCCGGCAGGGTTGGGCCGCCGGCCGGCTGGGCACCGAGTCATCGTCCGAGCAACAGGACGACGACGGAGAAGAGGTCATGGGCCGACTGACCTGGCCGCTGCGCCCGCTGCCCGACGGGCGCGGCGAGCTGTGGCGCCGGGACCTGAGGGGCCTCGCCGAGCTGCCCGCCGCACGGGCCGGCCTCCGCGACCACCTCAGCAGCGTCGGCTTCCCGCGGGACGACGACCCGGCCACCGACCGGATGATCCTGGCCTTCGACGAGCTAGCCTCCAACGCGCTGCGGCACGGCGTCTCGCCGGTCGTCGCGACCGTGGTGGCCGGCTCCGGCGGCTGGCTGCTCGACGTGAGCGACCGCGACCCCGACACCATGCCGGCGCCCGCGGTCGGCCGGGACCCCGCGCAGGGCGGGCTGGGTCTCTACCTGGTGGCCCGGCTGTCGGTGGCCCACGGCTGGTACGTCGACGACGGCTGCAAGCACGTGTGGGCCTGCCTGCCGACGACCTTCGAGGAGTGCGCGGCCACCGCCTCCTGAGGACGCGGGCGCGCCCGGGGCGGCGGGGAGGGCGGTCCCTGCGCCGCCCCGGGGCGGCTGGTGCGGGCGCTCCCGGCCGGGTCCCGGCCGGGAGCGCCCGTCGGTCAGGAGGGGACCACCAGCGACAGCCGGCCCTTGCCGTAGCCGGGGACCTCGACGGCGAGGTCGAGCCGGTTGAAGGCGGCGAGCATGCCGGCGACGTCGCCCGGCAGGTCGTCGCCCGGCGCGTACAGCTGGTAGAGCTTCGAGTGCGGGGCACCGGGCACGTTGAACAGCGCCGACAGGACGTTGACGACCTCGTGCAGGGCCTCGGTGAGCATCGCGGTGAGCTCCCCGTCCTCCTCGACGACGTCCTGGACCCCGCCGGGGGGCAGCAGGGCCAGCGCGCCGCCGGTCCAGGCCGACAGCGGCAGGTCCATGACGCACAGCGCGTTGACGGCCATGGTCGGGCTGACGTAGACGGCCACCGAGACGGGGTCCTTCTCGGTCGGCGTCACCGGGGCGCCCGGCGTCACCGCGACGGGCTTGCCGACGAGGCCGGACAGCATGTCCTTGACGGCCTTGGCGTCGGGCACGACGACGGTCAGCGGCGCGGTCACGCGAGCACCCCGTCGAGGTGCTCGGTGAAGGTGTCCGCGGTGAACGGCTTGGCGATGAGGAACAGCGCGCCGGCGTCGGCGGCCTTCTCCCGCATCTCCGCCGACCCCTCCGAGGTCACGAAGCCGAACGGGACGGTCGAGCCCGAGCCGCGCAGCGCCTGCAGGCACTCCAGGCCGCTCATGTTGGGCATGTTCCAGTCCGACAGGACCAGGTCCGGGCTCTCGCTCTGCACCTTGTCGTAGGCGTCGCGGCCGTCCTCGGCCTCGACGATGTCGTGGTCGTCGTAGCCGGCCTGCCGCAGGGTGCGGATGACGATCTGCCGCATGACGCGGCTGTCGTCGGCGACCAGGATCTTCACAGGGGCACCTCGTTCTCTTCCTCGGCGTGCGACTGCACGGAGACGGTCAGGGGCTCACCGCGCCACAGGACGGCGACGCGGCAGGTGTCGGCCTCGCGGCCGGCAGGCGGGGTGTCGCCGGTCTCGGGCAGGCCGAGCACCGACGGGCCGGGGAGGACGGCCTTGACGTTCCCGCCGACGACGTTGGCGAGCTCGCCCAGCGCGTCGTCGACGTCCTCCTCCTCGAGCGCGGCGGGGGCGTGCTCGCGGAGCAGGGCCCGGGTCAGCTCCTGCGCCGTCCCCCGGCCGCAGGTGAGCACGACGGCGCCGGTCCACGGGCCGACGATCTCGACCCAGGCGCTGCGCGTGTCCGCGGGCAGCGGCGCCGGCAGCGGGACGAGCACCTCGTCCTCGCCGACGAGCGCGCACCACGCCTGCTCGGTGATCTCCTGGACCGTCGCCTCGTCGATCAGCTCGCGGACCGCCGGCGGGCGGTCGGACGCGCGGCGGCGCAGCCCGGTGTCCGGACGGATCACAGCGAGACCTCCTGCGGGAGCAGGCCGAGCAGCGCGAGCTTGTCGCGGATGGCGTCGGCGGTGAACGGCTTGATGACGTACTCGTGGGCGCCGGCGGCCAGCGCGCGCACGATCTGGCCGTGCTCGCTCTCGGAGGTGACCATCATCAGCGTCACCGCGCGCCAGGCCGGGTTGGCGCGGACGGCGTTGACGAACTGCAGGCCGTCCATCACCGGCATGTTCCAGTCGATCGTGCAGAGGTCGGGCACCCAGCCCTCGTGGAGGACGTCGAGCGCCTCCTGGCCGTGGCCGGCCTGCCGGGTCTCGTAGCCGAACCCCTCGAGGGTCCCGGTCACGATGCGCCGCATGGCGCGGGAGTCGTCGATCACCAGAGCACGCACGGTCATGCCCCCTTCAGCGGGCGGTAGGCGGAGCTGCGGCCGAGCACGACCCGGCTCCAGGAGTCGTCGACGCCGAGGGTGGTCTCGGCGGCACCGAGGAACAGCCAGCCGTCGGGGCGCATGAGCTCCCGCACCCGGCGGAGGATCGCCTGCTTGGTGGGCAGGTCGAAGTAGATGAGCACGTTGCGCAGGTAGACGACGTCGAACGGGCCCATCCGCGGCAGCGGGGCGGCCAGGTTGCACTCCCGGGCGGTGACCATGCGGCGCAGGCCCGGGGCGACCTCCCACTCGCTGCCGGCCCGCTGGAAGTGGCGGACCAGCATCGGCGCGGGCAGGCCGCGGTTCACCTCGAGCTGGCTGAACCGGCCGGCCCGGGTGCGCTCCACCATCTCGCGGGAGATGTCGGTGGCCGTGATCGAGACCCGCGCCGAGGCGTTGGGCAGCGCGTCCTCGAGCAGCATCGCGACCGTGTAGGGCTCCTGGCCGCTGGAGCAGGCGGCCGACCAGATCTGCAGCCGCTCGGCGGGACCGCGGGCGGACAGCAGCGAGGGCAGCACGGTCGAGGTCAGGGCGGTGAACGGGTCGCCGTCGCGGAACCACGAGGTCTCGTTGGTGGTCAGCGCCTCGACGATGGAGCGGGTGTCGTCCGGGCGGGGGCGGCTGCGGACGGAGTCGACGAACGCGTCGACGTCGGTCAGCCCCATCCTGCGGGCCAGGGGCAGCAGGCGGGCCTCGACGAGGTACTCCTTGCCCGGCGCGAGGACGATCGCGCTCTCCCGGTGCACCAGCTGGCGCACCCAGTCGAAGCGGGTGGCGGTGAGGGTCATCGTGGTGCTCCCGTCGCGTGGATCAGGGGGGCGGGCTGCGGCGGGATGCCGGGGACGGCGCGGCCGAGGTGGCGGGTGATCGCCTCGGCGACGCGGTCGAGTGGGAGGACCTCGTCGGCGAGGCCGGCGGAGGCGACGGCGCCGGGCATGCCCCACACGACCGAGGTGGCCTGGTCCTGGACGACGACGGTGCCGCCGGCGTCGCGGACGGCACCCGCGCCGCTGCGGCCGTCGGAGCCCATGCCGGTGAGCACCACGGCGAGGACGGCGCCGTCGTAGGCGGTCACCGCGCTCCGGAACAGCGGGTCGACGGCGGGCCGGCAGAAGTTCTCCGGCGGGCCCTGCGACAGGACCGTCGTCGCGCCGCGGCCGGTGCCGCGCACGGTGAGGTGGTGGTCGCCGGGGGCCAGGTGGACGGTGCCGGGCAGCAGCGGCGAGCCGTCGGCGGCCTCGACGACGCGCAGCGCGGAGAGGCGGTCCAGCCGCTGGGCGAACTGGCGGGTGAAGACCGGCGGCATGTGCTGCACGAGCAGGACCGGCACCGGGAGGGCGGCCGGCAGCGCGGGGAGGACCCGGGCCAGCGCCTCGGGGCCGCCGGTGGAGGAGCCGATGACCAGCACCGCGGGCGCCTTGTGCGGCGCGCTGCGCGGCGCCGGCGGGCGGGGCGCGACGGGGGCCGCCACGGGGCGGGCCGCGCCGAGGCCGACCGGGCGCCCGGTGAGGGCCTTGATCTTCGGGATGAGCTGCTCGCGGACGCTCTCCATCGACTGCGCGACGCTGCCGACGTTGGCCGGCTTGGTGACGTAGTCGTTGGCGCCGGCGGAGAGGGCGTCGAGGGTCGCCGCGGCGCCGCGCTCGGTGAGCGTGCTGAACATGACGATCGGCACCCGGTCGCGGCGGGCCCGGATGGCGCGGACCGCCTCGATGCCGTTCATCTCCGGCATCTCGATGTCCATCGTGACCAGGTCGGGCTTGAGCGCGTCCAGCTTGACGAGCGCGAGCCTGCCGTTGACCGCCGTGCCGACGACCTCGATGGCGGGGTCGGAGGACAGCACGTCGGTCACGATCTTGCGGACGACGACCGAGTCGTCGACCACCAGCACGCGGATCGGGTCCACACGTCCTCCTGCTCCGGCGACGACGGCCGGCGGGGGCCGTCGTCGGGGTCTCGGCAGCGCGGCGGGGGGCCTCAAGGTCAGCTCCGGGCTGTTCCGGAACGTCCTCGGGCGTCCCACCCGCATCGCCTGTCCCAGGAGTTGTCGGCCGTCCCACCCGCCGGGTTGACGCGGGCAGCGCAACCGTTACGGGGTGGGCGGTGACCACGGGCCCCGCGGGGACTTGTCGACCCGCGTGCCGGTGGCGGGGAGCAGCCGGCGCGCGCCCGACCTGCGCGGTCCCGGGGATCGGCGGGTCGACCCTCGGCTCGTCGCCGCTCCCGGCGGCGTGTCACCCCGTGCCGGCGGCGACGACTCGATTCTCGACCGGGAGGCGGCGGGCGGTCGGGCGCCCGCGCGGCTCAGCGGCCGGTGGCGCGGTGCCAGGGGGCGAGCAGCACGCCCAGGGCGCTCGCGTCGAGCAGGTCGCCCATCGTCAGCGCCTGGACGACGCCCGCGAGGGCGTTCCACGAGCCCGTGGCGCCGTCGTGGGCGTCGAGGCCGCCGTCGGCGAACGCGCGGACGGCGAGCAGCTGGGCGGTGGCGAGCGTCCGGGTGCGGCCGGAGACGTGCGCGGCCCACGCGGCCTCGTGCATGGCGGCCGCCCACGGGCGCCGGGTGGCGCGACCCTCGTCGACGGCGGCCCGCCAGCGCTCGCGGCCGCGGGCGTCCAGGCCGGCGAAGGTGGCCAGCAGCGAGCTCAGCTCGGGCGTGGCCGGGCCGAGGTCGGCGTCCGCGCCGCGGGTGCCGGCGTCCGGGACGGCGGCGTGGAACGGCGCCACCAGCTCGCGGTGCACGAGCCGCGGCAGCACGTCTTCGGCCCACTCCCCCACCGCGGCGTCGGCGAGGACCTCGGCGGCCTGCTCGCGGACGTCGTCGTCGGCCTGGGTGAACGCACCGTGCTCGGGGCCGAGGACGTCCTCGCGCAGCAGCCGCTCCAGGGCCGCGGCGTTGCCGATGGTGCCGCGCTCGAGCTGGGCGACCAGGACGGCGGCGCGGTCCTCCCCCGGCTCCGGGGACACGGAGCGCAGCTGGGGCACCGCGGCGGCGAGCTCGCGGGCGCGGCGGGCGCGGACGGCCAGGACGGTGCGCTGGTCGCGGTCGGCGCCGCGGGAGCGGGCACCATCGGCGATCGCGGTGAGCTCGGCGGGGCCGGCGGTGAGCCCGGTGAGCAGCACGTCGGCGACGGCGCGGCCGGCGGGCAGCCGCACCAGGTCGAACCCGAGCGTCGCGGCACTGACCAGCGAGTACGGCACGTCTCCCCCTCCGACGGCACCGCCGTCGAGCAGGCGGTCAGCCCATGCTCGCGGTGATCACCCCGCAACGCCACGCGGCCGTCACCCGATCGCCGGAGGGGCGAGGGGTGACGGCCGCGTGTCGGAACCGGTCGGGTGAGGCGTCAGTGACGCTGTGTCACGCGCCGACCGCCTTCTGCACGTCGAGCGCCAGGAGCAGCTGCCCGTCGAGCTTGTAGGCGCCGCGGATGAGCTCCCGGGCCTGCCCGTCGAGGGTGTCCGGCGGGGCCTCGAAGTCGGCCGCGTCGACGTCGACGACGTCGGCGATCGAGTCGACCAGCAGGCTCACCGCCTCGCCGTGCAGCCGCACCACGATGACGACGGCGTCGGTGCCGGCCGGCCGCGGCGGGCGGCCCAGCCGCTCGCGCAGCTCGATGGCGGTGACCACCTGGCCGCGCAGGTTGATCAGCCCGGCGACGGCCGGCGGGGCCAGCGGCACCCGGGTCAGCTTCTGGCTGCGCAGCACCTCCTGCACGTGCTCCACCTCGACGCCGTACAGGTCGCCGTCGAGCCGGAAGGTGGCCAGCTGCCCGCTGGTGGCGCGGGTGGCGGTCTCGATGGTCACGTCAGACCTCCAGCAGAGCGGACGCGGGGGAGTGGTCGTCGGTGGCGTAGAACGCCGGGTCGGCCGCGAGGATCGCGGCGCGGACGTCGAGCAGCTCGGTCACCTTGTCGCCGAGGACGGCGGAGCCGAGCAGGCCCATGTCGTCGATGTCGCTGCGGACGGCGGCGCCGCCGTCGACGATGTCGAGGATCTCCTCGACGACGATCGCGACGCTGCGGCCGTGGTCGCTGTAGACGATGACCTCGAGCACCTCGCGCTCGCTCGTGCCGTAGGCGCCCAGGTGCCGGTCGAGCCGGACGATCGGCAGGATCGCGCCCCGGTACTGCACGACCTCCCGGTTGCCGACCCGCTCGACGGCCTCGGCGCGCACCTGCTCGAGGCGGGTGACGGTGTCCAGCGGGATCGCCACGCGGCGCCCCTCGCCGATCGCGGCCAGCAGCATGCGCTGGCGCTCGGTCTCCCCGCCGCCGGTGCCGGCGGCGGCCGCCCCGCGGGCCTCCTGCCGCTCGCTGCTCTCGGTGCGCAGCGCGCGGCGGGCCAGGGCCTGGACGTCGAGGATGAGCGCCACCGCGCCGTCGCCGAGGACGGTCGCGCCGGAGTAGAGGCCGATCGCCTTGAGCTGGCCGCCGACGGCCTTGACCACGATCTCCTCGGTGTTGATGACCCGGTCGACGACGAGGCCGAAGCGCCGGCCCTCCGACCGCAGGACCGCGATGACGACGTGGCCGTCGTGCCGGTCAGAAGCGAGGCCGAGGACGTCGGTGAGCCGGACGAGGGGGAGCAGCTCGCCGCGCAGCCGGTAGACCGGTGCGCCGCCGACCTCCTCGACGGCGTTGGCCGCCTTCTCGGCGTCGAGGCTGACCAGCTCCTGCAGGCTGATCTGCGGGATGGCGTAGCGGTCGCCGGCGCACTCCACGGTCAGCGCCGGGACGATCGCCAGGGTCAGCGGGATGCGCAGCCGGCAGACGGTGCCGCGGCCGGGCTCGGACTCGACCTCGATCGTGCCGCCGATGGCCTCGATGTTGGTCTTGACGACGTCCATGCCGACGCCGCGGCCGGAGACGTTGGTGACCGCGGCGGCCGTGGAGAAGCCCGGCAGGAAGATGAGCTGGAAGACGTCGGCCGGGCTCATCCGCGCCAGCTGGTCGGCGGTGACGAGGCCGCGCTCGACGGCCTTGGCACCGACCCTGACCGGGTCGATGCCGGCGCCGTCGTCGGCGACCTCGACGACGACCTGCCCGCTCTCGTGCTTGGCGCGCAGGGTGAGCACGCCCTCGGCGGGCTTGCCGGCGGCGCGGCGGCGGTCGGGGGCCTCGATGCCGTGGTCGACGGAGTTGCGGACCAGGTGGGTCAGCGGGTCCTTGACCGCCTCGAGCAGCGTCTTGTCCAGCTCGGTGTCCCGGCCCTCCATCTCCAGGCGGACGCTCTTGCCGCACTGGATGCCGAGGTCGCGGACGACGCGCGGCAGCTTGGACCAGATGTGGTCGATCGGCTGCATGCGCGTCTTCATGACGCCCTCCTGCAGCTCGCTGGCGATGAGGTTGAGCCGCTGCGAGGCGCGCACCAGGTCGGTGTCGGTGGAGCGGCCCACGTACTGGACGATCTGGTTGCGGGTCAGCACCAGCTCGCCGACCAGCAGCATCAGCGAGTCGAGCAGGTCGACGTCGACGCGGATGGTCGAGTCGGCGACGGCGCGGCGCTGCTGAGCACCCTGGCCCTCGGGGCGGGCGGCCCCGGCCGGCAGGCCGCCGTCGGCGTGGTCGTCGTGCACCTCGTCGTGGTGCTCGTCGTGCACCTCGTCGTGGACGGGCTCGGGCTCCGTCTCGGCGGCCGCCTCGACCACGGCCTCGGCGGCCGCGACGACCTCCGCGGCGGCCTCCGGAGCGATCTCCGGGGCGATCTCCGGGGCGACCTCGGCGGGCGCCCCGGCGACGGCGACGGGCGCAGGGGCGGGGGAGTCCTCCATGGCCGCACTGATCTCGGCGACGACGGCGGAGACGTCCACGCCGCCCTCGCCGCCGGTGGCCTCGATGGAGGCGAGCAGCGAGCGGACGGTGTCGACCATCCGCAGCAGCACGCTGGTGCGCTCGGGGGTCAGCGCGAGGACGCCGTCCCGCAGCCGGGAGAGCATGTTCTCCCCGACGTGGGTGACCTCCTCGAGCCGGCCGAAGGCGAGGAAGCCGCTGGTGCCCTTGATCGTGTGGATGGTGCGGAAGATGCTCGAGAGCCGCTCGCGGGAGTCGGGCTCCTGCTCGAGGGCGACCAGGTCCGTGTCGAGCTGGTCGAGGTTCTCGTGGCTCTCGACGAGGAACTCCTCGACGATGTCGTCCAGACCGTCCACCGTTGCCTTCTCTCTCGCGTGCAGGGGACGGATCCGTCCCCGGATGGTCTTCGGCGGCCCGCCGTCGGACTCAAGGTGAGCGCCGGGCGGCCGCGGGGGTGTCGGGGCGCCTCCCGCGGCCGGCCCCGGAGGCCGGCCGCGGGAGGTGGCCCCCCTGCCGGGCCCCGCCGCGGGCGTGCGGGCGGTGGGGGCAGGGGCGGCCCTCTCAGTACGTGAAGCGGGCGACGCTGGTGCGCAGGTCGGCGGCCATGCGGGAGAGCTCGTCGACGGCGGTGCGCGTCTGGGTCAGCGCCTGGGTGGTGGAGTCCGCCGCGGCCGAGACCCCGGAGATGTTGTCCGCGATCTGCCCCGAGCCCTGCGCCGCCTCGGACACCGACCGGCTCATCTCGTTGGTGGTCGCGGTCTGCTCCTCCACCGCGGAGGCGATGGTGGTCTGCCGGTCGGAGATCTGCGCGACGATCTGGGAGATCTCCCCGATCGCGGCCACCGCGGCGGTGGTGTCGCCCTGGATGGCCTGCACCCGGCGGGCGATGTCCTCGGTCGCCTTCGCCGTCTCCTGCGCCAGCTCCTTGACCTCGTTGGCCACCACCGCGAAGCCCTTGCCGGCCTCCCCGG
>NZ_JBJGZT010000016.1:0-117387 GCF_054050655.1 Geodermatophilus sp. SYSU D00663
CTCCGGGGGTCCTGCGGGACCCCCGGAGGACGAGGAGCGCCCCGGTGGAGCCGCACGCGGCAGCGGTGACCGCGCCGGTCACCGTCCCCGTCGCCGCCCTGCGGCGGGCGCCGACCGCCGTCCTCGACGAGGTCGCGCGCCGACGCCGGGGACGGGCGCCGGTCAGGCGGTGCGTGTCCGCGCGGGCGCCCCGTCGTCCGCGGCCTTGCGCGGTGCGGGGACCGATCGGCGCGTGGGGGTGTCGGGCATCGGGCCCCCGGCGGTGAGCCGGTAGGCCTCCGCCAGCCGGCGCAGGAGCGCGGCCTTCTCCGCGGGCCGCATCGCGGACCGCATGTTCTTCTCGGCCTGGTCCCTGATCGCGGTGAACAGGGCGTCCTGTGCCTCTTGCTTCGCCTGGGAGTGCATCGGAGGCCTCCTCGTGACCCGCTGCCGGCCGTCCTGGCCTGCACGGATGGTCGCACCGGGAGGGCCTCCGCAGCAGGTCACCAGCCGCGGGCGCGCCACTCCGGCAGCGACGGCCGCTCGGCGCCCAGCGTCGTGTCCCTGCCGTGGCCGGGGTAGACCCACGTGTCGTCCGGCAGGACGGCGAACAGCCGCTGCTCGACGTCGTCGATCAGGCTGGCGAACCGCTCGGGGTCCTCCCAGGTGTTGCCGACGCCGCCCGGGAAGAGGCTGTCGCCGGTGAAGGCGTGCGTGCCGGCGCCCTCCGGGCCCCGCCAGACCAGCGCGATGCTGCCGGGCGTGTGCCCGCGCAGGTGCACCACCTCCAGCACCTGCTCGCCGACGGCGACGGTGTCCCCGTGCGCGACCGTCCGGTCGACCGGCACGGGCAGGTCGCCGGCGTCGGCGGCGTGCGCCACCGTCTGCGCCCCGGTGGCCGCGACGACGTCGGGCAGGGCGCGGTGGTGGTCCCAGTGCCCGTGCGTGGTGACGACGGTGCGCAGGTCGGCGTCGCCGATCAGGGCGCGCAGCGTGTCGGGCTCGGCGGCGGCGTCGACGAGCAGCGCCTGGCCCGTGGCGGTGTCCCGCAGCAGGTAGGCGTTGTTGGCCATCTCGCTGACGGCGACCTTGCTGATCGTGAGCCCGGGCAGCTCCCGCACGTCGGCCGGGCCACCCACCTCGACGTCGCCGGTGTAGGTCATCGGGCCTCCGTTCGAGAACTGTCGGCGAGCGCGGTTACGGTCGCCCGCATGGACGCTAGCGGAGCTCCGGGCGGCGCCCGGCTCGTCGGCCTGCCCGCCTCCGTCCTCGCCGGGCGCGTGCGCGCGGGCGAGGTGTCCGCGGTCGAGGTGGTGCGGGCGCACCTGGCCCACCTCGCCGACGTCGAGCCCCGGATCGGCGCCTTCCGCGTGGTCCGCGCCGAGGAGGCGCTGGCCGAGGCGGCAGCCGTCGACGCCGACCCGCGCCGGGCCACGCTGCCGCTGGCCGGCGTCCCGGTGGCGGTGAAGGACAACGTCGGCGTCGCCGGGGAGACCGTGACCGACGGCTGCGCCGCCCACGCCATCACCGCGGACGCCGACCACGAGGTCGTCGCCCGGCTGCGCGCCGCCGGCGCCGTCGTCGTCGGGATCACCCGGGTCCCGGAGCTGTGCCTCTACGCCGCCACCGACGGGCCGGGCACGGTCACCCGCAACCCGTGGGACACCGCGCTGTCCCCGGCCGGGAGCTCCGGCGGCAGCGCCGCCGCGGTCGCCGCGGGAGCGGTCCCGCTGGCGCACGGCAACGACGGGATGGGCTCGCTGCGGCTGCCGGCCGCCGCGTGCGGCCTGGTCACCCTCAAGCCCGGCCGCGGCGTGCTGCCCGGCGGCATCGGCGCCGACGACTGGTCGGGCATGGCGGTCAACGGCGTGCTGGCCACGACGGTCGAGGACGTCGCGCTGGGCACCGCGGTCCTGGCGGGGGAGGACGCCGACCTGGACTGGTCGGCGGCCGACCCGGGCCGGCCGCTGCGCATCGCCGTCGGCCGCCGCTCCCCGTTGCCGTGGGCCCGGCCCGACGCCACCGCCCTGGGGGCGGTCGAGCGGACGGCGCGGCTGCTGCGCGGCGCCGGGCACGTCGTCGTCGAGCGCGCCCCGGTGGTCCCGTGGGGGGCCGTCTTCGGTGCGACCGCCCGCTGGCTGGCCGGCGCGGAGGACGACGCCACGGCGCTCGGGCTGGACCGGGCGGCGCTGCAGCCGCGCAGCCGCACCCACGCCCGGCTCGGCCGGCTGGCCCGGCGGGCCGGTCTCGTCCGGCCGGCGACCGCCGAGCGGTTCCGCGAGCGGACGGCGGCGTTCTTCGCCGAGGACGACCTCGACGTGCTGCTGACCCCGATCACCAACGGCCCGCCGCTGCCGGCGCGGCCGTGGCACGAGCGGGGGTTCCTGGCGAACTTCGACGCCGACAACCGGTGGGCGCCGTGGGCCTGGCCGTGGAACCTGGCCGGGGTCCCGGCGGTCGTGCTGCCCGCCGGGACGCGCGAGGAGGGGGTGCCGCTGGCGGTCCAGCTGGTCGGCCCCCCGGGCAGCGAGACGCGACTACTCTGGCTGGCCGGAGAGCTGGAGCGACGCGCGCCCTGGCGCCGTCACGCCCCGGTGTTCGACCCCGCCCGAGCGCCGTCCCCGGCCTCCGTCTGAGCACCCCCACCCGGCGGCAACGTCGCCGTCGTCACGGATTGCGCGCGGACAGTGACGGCGTTGTCCGTATCGACATCTCGACACACTGACCGCGGCCCGGCGAGACCGGCCGGCCCGGCTGACCGACAGGGATCACTTTGGACCGTCTCGTCGTCCGCGGCGCCCGTGAGCACAACCTCAAGGACGTCCACATCGACCTGCCCCGCGACGCCCTGATCGTCTTCACCGGGCTGTCCGGGTCGGGCAAGTCGAGCCTGGCCTTCGACACGATCTTCGCCGAGGGCCAGCGGCGCTACGTCGAGTCGCTGTCGGCCTACGCCCGCCAGTTCCTCGGCCAGATGGACAAGCCCGACGTCGACTTCATCGAGGGCCTGTCGCCCGCGGTGTCGATCGACCAGAAGTCGACCAACCGCAACCCGCGGTCGACCGTCGGCACCATCACCGAGGTCTACGACTACCTCCGGCTGCTCTACGCCCGCGCCGGCCAGCCGCACTGCCCCAACTGCGGCAAGCCGATCGCCCGCCAGACGCCGCAGCAGATCGTCGACCAGGTGCTGTCGATGGAGGAGGGCACCCGGTTCCAGGTGCTGGCCCCGGTCGTGCGGGCACGCAAGGGCGAGTACGTCGACCTGTTCAGCTCGCTGCAGACGCAGGGCTTCTCCCGCGTCCGGGTCGACGGCGTGGTGCACCCGCTGACGGAGCCGCCGAAGCTCAAGAAGCAGGAGAAGCACACGATCGAGGTGATCGTGGACCGGCTGACGGTGAAGGAGAGCGCCAAGCGCCGCCTCACCGACTCGGTCGAGACCGCGCTCGGCCTCGCCGGCGGCCTCGTCGTCCTGGACTTCGTCGACCTCCCCGAGGACGACCCGGAGCGCGAGCGGACCTTCTCCGAGCACCTGGCCTGCGTCGACGACGGCCTGTCGTTCGAGGCCCTCGAGCCGCGCTCGTTCTCGTTCAACTCGCCGTTCGGCGCCTGCCCGGAGTGCACCGGCATCGGGACGCGCAAGGAGGTCGACCCCGACCTCGTCGTCCCCGACCCGGAGAAGAGCCTGGCGCAGGGCGCGATCGCCCCGTGGGCCGGGTCGATGAGCAACGAGTACTTCCAGCGGCTGCTGTCCGGGCTGGCCGACCAGCTGGGCTTCTCCATGGACACCCCGTGGGAGGCGCTCCCGGCGAGGGTGCAGAAGGCCGTCCTGCACGGCTCCCCGGACCAGGTGCACGTCCGCTACAAGAACCGCTACGGCCGCGAGCGCAGCTACTACGCCGCGTTCGAGGGCGTGCTGCCGTTCATCGAGCGCCGGCACGAGGACACCGACAGCGACTACATGCGGGACAAGTACGAGGGCTACATGCGCGACGTGCCCTGTCCCGTGTGCCACGGCACCCGGCTCAAGCC
Organism: Geodermatophilus sp. SYSU D00663; assembly: GCF_054050655.1. Classification (NCBI taxonomy): domain Bacteria; kingdom Bacillati; phylum Actinomycetota; class Actinomycetes; order Geodermatophilales; family Geodermatophilaceae; genus Geodermatophilus; species Geodermatophilus sp. SYSU D00663. Next base: position 4,012 of record NZ_JBJGZT010000016.1, read on the forward strand.
GGAGATCCTCGCGGTGAAGCTCAACGGCCGCTCGATCGCCGAGGTGACCGGCCTGTCGATCGGCGAGGCGGCCGACTGGCTCGGTGCCCTGGAGCTGGGTGAGCGCGAGCGGGCGATCGCCGACCGCGTGCTCAAGGAGATCCAGGCGCGGCTGTCGTTCCTCGTCGACGTGGGCCTGGACTACCTGTCCCTCGACCGGCCGGCGGCCACGCTGGCCGGTGGCGAGGCGCAGCGGATCCGGCTGGCCACGCAGATCGGCTCCGGGCTGGTCGGCGTCCTGTACGTGCTCGACGAGCCGTCGATCGGCCTGCACCAGCGGGACAACACCCGGCTGATCGAGACGCTGGTCCGGCTGCGGGACATGGGCAACACGCTCATCGTCGTCGAGCACGACGAGGACACGATCAAGACCGCCGACTGGGTGGTCGACATCGGCCCGGGCGCCGGTGAGCACGGCGGCGAGGTGATCGTCAGCGGGCCGGTGTCGGAGCTGATGGCCAGCGAGCGGTCGCTGACGGGGCAGTACCTGTCCGGCCGGATGGAGATCACCGTGCCGAAGGTGCGGCGGCAGCCGACGCCGGGGCGCGAGCTGGTGGTCAAGGGCGCCCGCGAGCACAACCTCAAGGGCGTCGACGTCACGTTCCCGCTGGGCTGCCTGGTCGCCGTCACCGGGGTGTCGGGCTCGGGCAAGTCCAGCCTGGTCAACGACATCCTCTACACGGTCCTGGCCAACGAGCTGAACCGGGCGCGGATGGTGCCGGGCCGGCACCGCACGGTCACCGGGCTCGAGCACCTGGACAAGGTGGTGCACGTCGACCAGTCGCCGATCGGGCGGACGCCGCGGTCCAACCCGGCCACCTACACCGGCGTGTGGGACCAGATCCGCAAGCTGTTCGCGCAGACGTCGGAGGCGAAGATCCGCGGCTACCAGCCGGGGCGGTTCTCCTTCAACGTCAAGGGCGGGCGCTGCGAGGCGTGCTCCGGCGACGGCACCCTCAAGATCGAGATGAACTTCCTGCCGGACGTCTACGTCCCCTGCGAGGTGTGCAAGGGCGCCCGGTTCAACCGGGAGACGCTCGAGGTGCACTACAAGGGCAGGACGGTCGCCGAGGTCCTCGACATGCCGATCGAGGAGGCCGCGGACTTCTTCGCCGCGATCCCCTCGATCTCGCGGTACCTGCGCACGCTGACCGACGTCGGCCTGGGCTACGTGCGGCTCGGCCAGCCGGCGACGACGCTGTCCGGCGGCGAGGCGCAGCGGGTGAAGCTGGCGAGCGAGCTGCAGAAGCGGTCCAACGGCCGCAGCGTGTACGTCCTCGACGAGCCGACCACCGGCCTGCACTTCGAGGACATCCGCAAGCTGCTGCAGGTGCTGCAGGGCCTGGTCGAGAAGGGCAACTCGGTCATCGTCATCGAGCACAACCTCGACGTGATCAAGAGCGCCGACTGGCTGATCGACATGGGGCCCGAGGGCGGGTTCCGCGGCGGCACGGTCGTGGCCGAGGGGCCGCCGGAGTTCGTCGCGTCGGTGCCCGAGTCGCACACCGGCCGGTACCTGGTGCCGCTGCTCGACCCCGCGGCGATCGAGGCCGCGGCGGCCGGGCCGAAGAAGCGGGCCACGCGCAAGCGCGCGAGCTGAGCGCGACCGGGTGCGCGTCGGGACGGTGCGGGTCGACGCCGTCGCGGGCGGGACGTCCGTCGCCCGCCGGAGCTGCTTCGGCGGGGACGTCCCGCCCGGTGCGCACCCGGAGCTGTTCGACCGGGACGACGCGGCGTGGCTGCCGATCGGCTGCTTCGTCGTCCGCACCGGCGGCCGGGTCGTCCTGGTCGACGCCGGCACGGGGCCGGAGGCGCAGTCCCTGCCGGACCGGATGCTGCTCGCCGGCGGGCAGCTGCCGACCGGCCTGCGGGCGCTCGGCGTGCGCCAGGACGACGTGACCGACGTCGTGTGCACGCACCTGCACGCCGACCACGTCGGCTGGCTGTTCGGGCCCGACGGCGAGCCGGGGTCCCCCGGGGCGACGATCTGGTTCGTCGCCGCCGACGGCACCCACTTCGTCGACGGGCCGGGGGAGATGGCCGGCCACGTCCGCACCGGTTTCCGCCGCTGGGCCGGGACGGCGCGGCTGCGCCCGCTCGCGGAGGACGCCACCGTGACGCCCGGGATCGACGCCCGGCTGACGCCCGGGCACACGCCGGGGCACCCGCCCGTGTCGGTGACCTCCGGCGGGGAGCGCCTGGTGCTGCTCGGCGACGCCGTCACCTGCCCGGTGCAGCTGGCCGAGCCGGGCCGGCGGTCGATGGGCGACGTCGACGCCGCGCTGGCCCACCGCACCCGGCGGCGGCTGTGGCGGGAGCTGGGGGAGGAGGGGACGTCCGGCGTGGGCGCCCACTCCCCGCAGCCGGCGCGTGGCCGCGTGACCCGCTCGGGTGGGCGGTGGGAGCAGGCGGACTGAGGCCGGTCGCGTCGCGCCTCAGCGGCGTCCGCGCCGCACGAGGAACGCGGCGGCCAGGGCGGTCGCGAGCCCGACGGCCACCAGGACGGGTACCGCCCGGGCCGGTGCGCCGCCGTCGTCGGCGCCGGACGCCGTGCCGGTGCGGGCGGGCTCGCCGGCGGGGGGCGTCGGGGTGCTCGCGGCCGGCGCGAGCGGGGACGGCGGTGCCGCGGGTGCGTGGTAGAAGACGAAGACGCCGCGCTGCCGGTGGCCGTCGTCGGAGACCGCCGACCAGGTGACGGTGTGCCGGCCCGCCGTGGTGAGGGCGACGGGCGCGACCAGGACGGCGCCGTCGAGCACGACCGGGCCGGCACCGGCGGATGCGCCGTCCGGCCCCGTGACCGTGACCTCGCCGCCCGCCGGCCGGGCCGCGAAGGTCAGGGTGACCGCCCGCGGGGTCGTCATCACGGTGCTGTCGGCGACCGGCTCGGTGGCGAGCAGCAGCGGGTGCGCCGACGCGGTGCCGGGCGCCGCGAGCGCGAGCCCGAGGGCCAGCAGCGCCGTGAGGAGCAGGCGCGGTGGGATCGTGGGTCCGCGGACGGTCGGCACGAGGGCCTCGGGGAGGGCGGCGCCGCTACGTCCAGCGCCGGATGAAGTCGATCGTCGCCCGATCGACCTCGGCGGGGTGCGAGGCGCTCAGGAAGTGCCGGCCGCCGTCGACGACCCGCAGCTCGGCGTCGGCACTGCTCGTGAAGAGCCCGATCTCCTGCTCGGCGTTCGCGACGGAGTACACCGTGTCCTCGGTGCCGTGCATCCACAGGACCGGGCACCGCACGTCGTCCAGGCGCCCGTGCAGGCCGTCGCGGTCGCGCAGGTTGATGCTGGAGAGCCGGAGACGGCGGCGGCCGTCGTCTCCGCTGTAGTTCTGCTGGTGCGTCTCGTGCCAGAACGAGCGCTCGGCCGGGGACACGTCCTCGCCGAGCCCCTCGGCGAGGACGGCGTCGACCAGTTCCACCGGGACGGCCCAGTCGTGCCCGACCTCCTCGGCGAGCGCGTCGATGGCCGGGGTGCAGAAGGCGACGCCGTCCCAGCAGCCCAGGTCGCGGCTGCGCGGGCTCTCGTGGTCCATCGAGGTGCCCAGGGGGACGATGCCCGTCACGACGCGTGGCGCCAGCATCGCCATCCGGGCCGCCACCCACCCGCCCTGTGACGTGCCCAGGACGAAGGCCTCGGGGATGCCCAGCGCGTCGAGGACCTGCAGGTCGGCGACGGCCGAGTCCCAGTAGGTGAACTGCTCGTACGAGGCACGGGTGCGGCCGTGGCCGTAGGGCTCGAGCGCGAGCAGGTTGGCGGTGGCGGCGAGGTCCTCGTCGGCGAACTGGGGCCGGTAGAGGTCGGCGGACGTGCTGAAGGAGTTGACCAGGACCAGCGTCGGGAGCGAGGGGTCGTAGGGCCGGCCGAACCGGTAGCCGATGGTCGACGTGCCGAGGTGGGGCACCGTGATCGTTCCCGTGTCCGCCATGGTCGCTCCCGTCGCTCGGGCCGGCGCGCGGCAGGTCGGCCATGCAGGGCGTGCGCCCGTCATCGTGTCCGCGGCGTCCGGGACCGGTCAACGCTCCGGGTCGCACACGCGCCTCGCCCCGGGGTCCCGCCTCGGCGGGGCGGTGGGGTGGTCGTCGCGGTGAGGCCGGTGGGGGTGGTGACGGTGAGGGCCCCGTCGGCGGCCGGGCGGTGCCGCCAGCCGGGGGCCCGGTGCTCGCTGCGGTGGTGGCGGGCGCAGCAGCCGGCCAGGTCGGGCGCGGCGGTCGGGCGGTCGACCGGGCGATCTCCCGGTCGGCGGCCTGCGCGGCACCCAGCGGCCCGGACGACAGCCCGACCGCCGGCGCCACCGGCACCGGGGCGGTCACCACGTCGTCCACGTGAGCGCTCATGCGTTCGAAGAACGAGGCGCCCGAGCCGCTGAGCAGAAAGGACGGCACCACGGTAACAAGACGGCATCGTCCGAGGCGCGGCCGGATGTGATCCAGGGCACGCTGGGACTGTGATTACTGACCGAACAGTCAGTGCGGCCGGCGCGAGCCTCCTGTGCGGCCGGCCGCGGTCCTGCTGGCCGCCGCGGATGAGTCCGGGCGGGGAGACGGGGCTCGTGCACGCCGTCGAGGTGCACCGCAGCGCGGAGGAGTTGACGGGGGAGAACGAGGTCGCGCTCTGCGGCGCGATCGTGCAGGTGCTGGAGGCCCCCTGGCGCGCGGCGGACGACCCGTGCCCGCGGTGCCGCCGGCTCGTGGGGTGAACGGGTAGCCCGAGCCCCCGGCGCCCCCGGACGGCCCTCCGCGGAGTGACGTGCCGCCGTCGTGGGTCAGGATCCCGTCGAGACCCTGGGATGCTGCCCCCGTGAGCCGGGCCAGCGAGGACTCCAACCGGCGCATGCTGCGGGCGCGGGACGAGATGGACCGCTCCTACGGGGAACCGCTGGACGTCCCGGCGCTCGCCCGCATCGCGCACGTCTCCGAGGCGCACTTCATCCGCACCTTCAAGGAGACCTTCGGCGAGACGCCGCACCGGTACCTGCAGCGCCGGCGGGTGGAGCGGGCGATGTTCCTGCTGCGCAGCACCGACCGCACGGTCACCGACATCTGCATGGCCGTCGGCTTCTCCAGCCTCGGCACCTTCAGCCGGGTCTTCGCCGAGGTCGTGGGGGAGCCTCCGAGCGTCTACCGGCGGCGCGGGCCGTTGGCGCCGGTGCCCTCCTGCTTCGGCATGCGCTGGCTGCGGCCCAGCGAGAAGACAGCAGTTCCGGAGAAGCCCGCCGCCGACGCCCGCCCCTAGCGTCGTCGGCATGTTGACCTCCATCTCGATCACCTCCCTCTACGTCCTCGACCAGGACCAGGCGCTGGACTTCTACGTCGGCAAGCTGGGCTTCGAGGTCCAGACCGACCAGCAGTTCGGGCCGATGCGCTTCCTCACCGTCGTCCTGCCCAGCGACCCCGGCCACGCGGTGCTGCTGGAGCGGCCCGCCCCGCCGTCGGTGAGCCCGGAGATCGCCGACACGGTGCGCGACCTGGTCACCAAGGGCGCCGGCGGCGGCCACCTGTTCCTCACCACCGACGACGCGCACAAGACCCACGCCGCGCTCAAGGAGAAGGGCGTCGACCTGCCCGAGGAGCCGGTGGTGCAGCCCTACGGCATCGACTTCGGCTTCCGCGACCCGTTCGGCAACTCCGTCCGCATCGCCCAGATGACCCCGCCGCCCTCGGCGTGACCCCGCCGGCCGGGCCCGCCGGGGACCGCGTCGCGGTCCCCGGGCCCGGCCGTCACGGAGCCGGCAGGGGTCGGCCGCGGAACCCGCACGTCCGGGTCCGCCGGCTCGACCGCGCCTCCGGCCGGGTCTAGCGTCCGGTGTGACCGCCGTCACCACCGAGGGGAGGCCGTCCGTGCCGCTCAGCCGGAGGTCGTTCCTCGCCGGGACGGTGGCCGCCCCGGCGCTGGCGGCCGCGGCCGGGGCACTCGGCGGGTGCGCCGGCACCGTCGTCCAGCCCGGCGACCTCTCCCGGCTGCGGCTGATGGCGCCGGCCAGCCCCGGCGGCGGGTGGGACACCACGGCGCGCGTCTTCCAGCGGGTCGTCCAGACCAGCGGCCTGGCCCGCAACGTGCAGGTGTTCAACGTCGAGGGCGCCGGCGGCACGATCGGCCTCGGCCAGCTCGCCCGGGAGACCGACGACGCGCTGCTCATGATGATGGGCCTGGTCATGGTCGGCGCCGTCGACACCAACGACTCCGCCACCCGGCTGTCCGACGTCACGCCGATCGCCCGGCTGATCGGCGAGACCGAGCTCATCGTCGCCCCGGCCGAGGCGCCCTACACCGACATCCGGGGCTTCGTGGAGGCGTGGGCCGCCGACCCGGCCGGCACCCCCATCGCCGGCGGCTCGGCCGGCGGCACCGACCAGATCCTCGCCGGGCTGCTGGCCGAGGCCGCCGGCATCGACCCCGGGCAGGTCAACTACATCGCCTACTCCGGCGGCGGTGAGTCGCTCGCCGCGCTGCTCGGCAACCAGGTCGCCGCCGGCATCTCCGGCCCCACCGACTACGGCGAGCAGGTCCGCACCGGCGACCTGATCGGCCTCGCGGTCTCCACGGCCGAGCGGTCCGACCAGGTGCCCGACGTCCCGACCCTGGTCGAGTCCGGCTTCGACGTCGAGGTCTCCAACTGGCGCGGCCTCATGGCCCGGCCGGGGATGTCGCAGGAGGCGCGCGAGGACCTCACGCAGCTCGTCGTGGACGTCCACGACACCCCCGAGTGGGCCGAGGCGGTCGAGACCAACGGCTGGGACGACCTGCTCCTCACCGGCGACGAGTACGGCGACTTCCTGGCCGACGAGGAGGCGCGGGTGCGCGCGATCCTGGAGCAGATCGGGCTCGTGCAGTGAGCGGCGCGTCGCCGGACCCGGACGTGTCCACCGCCGACGCCACCGGCACGCACGACGCCGCGGAGTCCCGGCACCCCGCCCCGCCGCCGGCCGGGGTCAGCCGCGGCGAGCTGGCGATGGTGGTCCTGCTCGGCGCGCTCGGGCTCTACCTCGTCCTCGACGCCGCGAACATCGCCGTCCCCGGCTCGGCGAACGCCATCGGCCCGCGCTTCTTCCCGTACCTGGTCGGCGGGGTGGTCCTGGCCACCGCGCTCGGGCTGGGCTTCCGCGTGCTCAAGGGGGACCGCGGGCCCTCCGACGAGAGCGAGGACGTCGACCCCGACGCCCCGACGTCGTGGGCTGCGGTCGGGGTCATCGCCGTCGCGTTCCTCGGCCACGCGCTGCTCATCAACGTCATCGGCTGGCCGCTGGCGGTCACGCTGATGTTCGCGCTCGTCGCCTGGGCCCTCGGCGCCCGCGGCATCGTGCGGCCGCTGCTGGCCGGCGGGGTGCTCTCGGTCGTCGTCTGGATCGTGTTCGTCAAGGGCCTCGGCGTCGCGCTGCCCGGCGGCACCCTCCTCGAGCTGGCGACGAGCTGGTTCTGATGGGCGCCCTCGCGGACCTGGCCGGCGGCTTCGTCGACGCGCTCACCCCGGTCAACCTGCTCTTCGCGCTGCTCGGCGTGCTGCTGGGCACCGCCGTCGGCGTGCTCCCGGGCATCGGCCCGGCGATGACCGTCGCGCTGCTGCTGCCGGTCACCTACGCGCTGGAGCCGACGACGGCGTTCATCATGTTCGCCGGCATCTACTACGGCGGCATGTACGGCGGGTCGACGACGTCGATCCTGCTCAACACCCCCGGCGAGTCCAGCTCGATCATGACCGCGCTCGAGGGCAACCGGATGGCCAAGGCCGGCCGCGGCGCCGCCGCGCTGGCCACCGCGGCGATCGGGTCGTTCGTCGCCGGCACCATCGCCACGCTGCTGCTGGCGCTGGTCGCCCCGACCGTCGTCGACCTGGCCATCGGCATCACCCCGGCCGACTACTTCGCCCTCGCCGTGCTGGCCTTCGTCGCGGTCGCCACCGTCCTGGGCGCCTCGCCGCTGCGCGGGCTGGCGTCCCTCGGCGTCGGTCTCTACCTCGGGCTGGTCGGCACCGACGTGCTCACCGGGCAGGAGCGGTTCACCCTCGGCGTCCCGCAGCTGGCCGACGGCATCGACGTCGTCGTGGTGGCGGTGGCGCTGTTCGCCGTGGGGGAGGCGCTGTACGTCGCCTCCCGGCTGCGCCGCGGGCCGGTGCAGGTGATGGCCGCCTCCGGGCCCTGGCTCACCCGCCGCGACCTGCGCCGCTCGGTCGGCCCGTGGCTGCGCGGGACGGCGCTGGGCTTCCCGCTCGGCGCGCTGCCGGCCGGCGGCGCGGAGATCCCGACGTTCCTGTCCTACGCCGCGGAACGGAAGCTCACGAAGCACCCGGAGGAGTTCGGCCGCGGGGCGATCGAGGGCGTCGCCGGACCGGAGGCGGCCAACAACGCCGCGGCCGCGGGCGTCCTCGTCCCGCTGCTCACCCTCGGCCTGCCCACCTCGGCCACCGCGGCGATCATCCTGGCCGCCTTCCAGGGCTACGGCATCCAGCCCGGCCCGACGCTGCTGTCCACCGAGTCCTCGCTGGTCTGGACGCTGATCGCCGCGCTGCTCGTCGGCAACGTCATGCTGCTGGTGCTCAACCTGCCGCTGGCCCGGGTGTGGGTGCAGCTGCTGCGCGTCCCGCGGCCCTACCTCTACGCCGGGATCCTGCTGTTCGCCTCGCTGGGCTGCTACGCGGTCAACGCCGACCCGCTGGACCTGGTCCTGCTGCTGGTCCTCGGCCTGCTCGGGTTCGTGATGCGCCGCTACGGCTGGCCGGTGGCCCCCGCGGTCATCGGGCTGATCCTCGGCCCGGTCGCCGAGACCAACCTGCGACGCGCGCTGGCGATCAGCAGCGGCGACCTCGGGGTGCTGGTCGAGACCTGGTTCAGCCGGGTCGTGCTGTTCCTGGCGCTGCTGGCCCTGGTGCTGCCGGTGGTGCTGCGGGCCGTGCGCGGCCGCCGCTCCACCCCGGAGGAGCTGCAGGCGGGGGAGGGGCTGCGGCACCACGAGCACGGGCAGGAGGAGCGCGTCGGTGCGCGCGCCGACGGGGAGGAGGAGCGGTGAGCCGGCAACCGGTGGTCGTCGTCGGGCACGTGCCCACCCCGCGCGGGCAGGCGGCGCTCGAGCACGCCCTGGCCGAGGCGCACCGCCGCGGCGCCCGGCTGGTCGTGGTCAACAGCAGCCGCGGCGACGCGCTGGTCGACGAGGAGTACCTGCAGGGCGCCCCGCTGCGCCGGCTGCAGGACGAGCTCACCGTCTCCGGCCTGCCCGTCGAGCTGCGCCAGCCGATCGGCCGCGACGTCGCCGAGGAGCTCGCCGACGCGGTGTCCGAGACCGGCGCGGAGCTGCTGGTCATCGGCCTGCGCCGGCGCAGCGCCGTCGGCAAGCTGCTCATGGGCAGCGCGGCCCAGCGGATCCTGCTCACCGTCGACTGCCCGATCCTCGCCGTGAAGGGTCCGCCCGCGGCGACGGCTTGAACGCCGGGCGTCACTGCGCTTATCTTCTGTGTGACGGACGTCACGCCGTCGGACCGGCGTGGCGGGGTCCTCGATGGATGGAGTCGCCCATGAGCGCGCTCACGCCCGACTGCGATCCCGACCTGGCGCACTGCGGTCAGCCCCGGCCCAGTGACGGGATCCGCTCCACGCTGGTCCTCGTGGGGCTCGTGGCCGTGGTGGCGTCCGCCGTGGGCACCGGGACCGTCTCCGGCGTGACGGCCTTCCTCGCCGGCGGGGTCGGGCTGGTCGCGGCGCTCCTGCTGGGGAGCCGCGCGGTCCGCCTGGGCCGGCGCGCCGTCGCGGCGGTGCACCTGCCGGCGCTGCACCGCTCCCGCCCGGCCGGCTGACCCCGCCCGCCCTGCGGCGGGACGGGCGGACCGGCAGGCTGACCTCCGACGACGACGTCCGAGGAGGCCAGCCCCGTGACCCTGCCCGCCGACCCCACCCTCGTCCCCGCCGCCGACGGCACGCGGCTCGCCGAGCGCCGCTGGACCCCCGACGGCGAGGTGCGCGCGGTCGTGCAGGTCGTGCACGGGCTGTCCGAGCACGCCGGCCGCTACGGCCGCCTGGCCGCCGCGCTCACCGCCCGCGGGTTCGCCGTCGCCGCGCAGGACCAGCGCGGCCACGGGCTCACCGCGCGGTCGACCGGCCCCGGCCGGTTCGGCGACGGCGCGGGCAGCGGCGCGGGCAGCGACGCCGTCCTCGACGACGTCCGCGAGCTGGGCCGCCGGCTGGCCGCCGACCACCCCGGCGTCCCCTCCGTGCTGCTCGGCCACTCGCTCGGCTCGGCGGTCGCGCTGGCCTCGGCCGAGCGGGACGGCGACGGGCTGGCCGGGCTGGTGCTGTCCGGGCCGATCGGCGTGGCGCCGCACCTCGCCGCGACGGCGGAGCAGCTCGAGGCCGCGGTGGCCGGCGGGGCGGGCGACGAGCCGATGGAGGCCCTCGCCGCCTTCAACGCGCCGTTCGAGCCGGCGCGCACGCCCTACGACTGGCTGACCCGCGACCCGGCCGAGGTCGACGCCTACCTCGCCGACCCGCTGTGCGGCGACGACGTCCCGCCCACCCACCGGTACGGCGCCGGCATGTTCGCCCTCGCCGCCCGCGCCGCGACCCCCGAGGCCGTCGCCGGGCTGCCGGACGGCCTGCCGGTGTTGCTGCTGTCCGGGCGGTGCGACCCGGTCGGCGGCGAGGACGCCGCCCAGGTGACCGCACTCGCCGGCCTGCTGCGCGAGCGTGGTCTGCCGGTGGAGCAGCACGTCTACCCCGACGCCCGCCACGAGGTGTTCAACGAGACCAACCGGGACGAGGTGACCGCCGACCTGCTCGCCTGGCTGGAGTCGCGGGTGGGCTGAACCACACGGATGTGCTTCCCCGCGACCGAGGGTGAGCAGACCGTCGGCCGCGCCACCTACTGTGGATGCGTGCCCGACCCGTCCACGTACCGCCCGGCGGTCGGCTCCATCCCCGAGTCGCCGGGGGTCTACAAGTTCCGCGACCCCACGGGCCGCGTCGTCTACGTCGGCAAGGCCAAGAGCCTGCGCCAGCGGCTCAACAGCTACTTCGCCGACGTCGCGGGCCTGCACCCGCGCACCCGGCAGATGGTCACGACGGCGGCGAGCGTCGAGTGGACCGTCGTCGGCACCGAGGTCGAGGCCCTCCAGCTCGAGTACAACTGGATCAAGGAGTTCGACCCGCGGTTCAACGTCCGGTACCGCGACGACAAGAGCTACCCGTCGCTGGCCGTGACCCTCAACGAGGAGTACCCGCGGCTGCAGGTGATGCGCGGGCCGAAGAAGAAGGGCGTCCGCTACTTCGGCCCCTACGCGCACGCCTGGGCCATCCGCGAGACCCTCGACACGCTCACCCGCGTCTTCCCGGCCCGCACCTGCTCCAACGGCGTCTTCAAGCGCGCCGGGCAGATCGGCCGGCCCTGTCTGCTCGGCTACATCGGCAAGTGCGCCGCCCCCTGCGTGGGCCGGGTCAGCGCCGAGGAGCACCGGGCGATCGTCGACGACTTCTGCGACTTCATGGCCGGCCGCACCGACCTCATGGTCAAGCGCCTCGAGCGGGAGATGGCCGAGGCCGCCGAGGCGATGGAGTACGAGAAGGCCGCCCGGCTGCGCGACGACCTCGGCGCGCTGCGGCGGGCGATGGAGAAGCAGGCCGTCGTCCTGGGGGACGGCACCGACGCCGACGTCGTCGCGTTCGCGCAGGACGAGCTCGAGGCCGCCGTCCAGGTCTTCCACGTCCGCGGCGGCCGGGTGCGCGGCCAGCGCGGCTGGATCATCGACAAGGTCGAGGAGGTCACCACCGGCGAGCTGGTGGAGCAGTTCCTCCTGCAGGTCTACGGCGGCGTCGACGAGCAGACCGGCTCCTTCGAGGCGGGCGAGTCGGTGCCCAAGGAGGTGCTCGTCCCCGAGCTCCCCGACGACGCCGACGTCTACGAGGAGCTGCTCAGCGAGCTGCGCGGGTCGAAGGTGTCGCTGCGCGTGCCGCAGCGCGGCGACAAGCGCAGCCTGCTGGAGACCGTCGAGCGCAACGCGAAGGAGGCCTTCGCCCGGCACCGGGTCAAGCGCTCCAGCGACCTGACCGCCCGCTCGCTGGCCCTGGCGGAGCTGCAGGAGGCGCTCGAGCTGCCCGAGGCGCCGCTGCGCATCGAGTGCATCGACATCAGCCACGTGCAGCAGACGAACGTCGTCGCCTCGATGGTGGTGTTCGAGGACGGGCTGGCGAAGAAGTCCGACTACCGGCGCTTCGCCGTGCACGAGGGCACCGACGACACCGCGGCGATGGCCGAGGTGGTCCGCCGCCGCTTCGCCCGGCACCTCAAGGAGGAGGCCGACCGGCGCGACGAGCAGGGCGTCGCCGCGGAGGAGGGCCGGCCGCGCCGGTTCGCCTACCCGCCGAACCTGCTGGTCGTCGACGGCGGCGCCCCGCAGGTGGCCGCGGCGGCGCGGTCGCTGGACGAGCTGGGCATCGTCGACGTCGCCGTCTGCGGGCTGGCCAAGCGCATGGAGGAGGTGTGGCTGCCCGGGGAGAGCGACCCGGTGATCCTGCCGCGCACCTCCGAGGCGCTGTACCTGCTGCAGCGGGTGCGGGACGAGGCCCACCGGTTCGCGATCACCTACCACCGGCAGAAGCGTTCGGTCAGCATGCTGGTCTCCCTGTTGGACGACGTCCCCGGTCTCGGGGAGACGCGGCGGAAGGCGCTGATGAAGCAGTTCGGGTCCCTCAAGCGGCTGCGCGCGGCCACGGTGGAGGAGCTCACGGCCGTCCCCGGCATCGGCCGCCGGACGGCGGAGGCGGTCATGGCCGCCGTCGCCGAGCCCGCCACCGGGGACGACGCGGGCCGTCCCGCCGAGGAGGACGGGGCGCCGGTGACCGGCGCGGAGACCGGCGTGGAGGCCGGCGTGGAGGCCGGCGTGGGGACCGTCGTGGAGAGCACCACGGCACCCAGCGGACCGGCGGAGCGGGGCACCCCCCGCCCCGGGGCCGGGGAGACCGCCGAGGTCGGCCGGGTCGCCTCGTGAGCGCCGGGCAGGACGCGGGGACGGCGCCGGTGCCGTCCCCGGAGGGCCAGCACGGGCCGCACGCCGACGTCCCCGCCGGGCTCGACCCGGCCGGCACCGAGACCCCGCCGGTCGAGGTCGTCGTCGTCACCGGGCTGTCCGGCGCGGGCAAGAACACCGCCGGGCGGGTGCTCGAGGACCTCGGCTGGTACGTCGTCGAGAACCTGCCGCCGGCGTTGCTGCTGCCGATGGTGGAGCTCGGCGCCCGCGGCGACGTGCGCCGCTTCGCCGCCGTCGTCGACGTCCGCAGCCGGGCCTTCTCCAGCGACCTGCAGGAGGCCATCCGGGTGCTCGCCGAGGCCGGCCACCGTCCCCGGGTGGTGTTCGTGCACGCCCGCGACGAGGTGCTGGTGCGCCGCTACGAGTCCAACCGGCGCGAGCACCCGCTGCAGGGCTCCGGGCGCCCCCTCGACGGCATCACCGCCGAGCGCACGCTGCTCACCGGCATCGCCGGCGAGGCCGACCTGTGGGTGGACACCAGCGACCTCAACGTGCACCAGTTGCGCGCCACGCTGGAGAACGCCTTCGCCCGCGAGGGCCGCACGCCGCCGCTGACGGCGACCGTGCTCAGCTTCGGCTTCAAGTACGGGCTGCCGCTGGACGCCGACCTCGTCGTCGACGCCCGGTTCCTGCCCAACCCGCACTGGCTGCCGGAGCTGCGCCCGCACACCGGGCAGGACGCCGACGTCCGCGACTACGTGCTCGGCCAGGCCGACGCCGGGCCGTTCCTCGACCGCTACACCGAGGTCCTGCGGCTGCTCATCCCCGGCTACCGGCGGGAGGGCAAGCGCTACCTGACGCTCGCGGTCGGCTGCACCGGCGGCAAGCACCGCAGCGTCGCCATCGCCGAGGAGTTCGCCCGCCGGCTGCGCGCCGAGGGCACCGACGCGGTCGCGCGCCACCGTGACCTGGGCCGCGAGTAGTGGGCGGCGACGACACGGCGCCCGGGTCCGGCGGCCCCCGGGTCGTCGCCCTCGGCGGCGGCCACGGGCTGGCAGCGGCGCTGGGCGCCTGGCGGCGGATCACGCCCGACCTCACCGCCGTCGTCACGGTCGCCGACGACGGCGGCTCGTCCGGCCGCATCCGCCGGGAGATGCCGGTGCTGCCGCCCGGCGACCTGCGGATGGCGCTGGCCGCGCTGGCCGGCGAGGACGACGGCCGGCAGGAGATGGCCCGGCTGCTGCAGCACCGCCTCGGCGGCACCGGCGTGCTGGCCGGGCACCCGGTGGGCAACCTGCTGCTCACCGGGCTGGTCGAGCTGCACGGCGGCGACACCGTCCGCGCCCTCGACGCGGTCTGCGAGCTGGTCGGCGCGTGCGGCCGGGTGCTGCCGATGGCCGACGTGCCGCTGGACCTCGTCGCCCGCGTGGAGACCGTCGACCCCGACGACCCCGCGCGCACCCGCACCATCCGCGGGCAGGTCGCCATCGCGTCCACCCCGGGGCGGGTGCGCGACATCCTCGTGTCGCCGCCGGACCCGCCGGTGCACCCCGACGTGCTCGAGGCGATCGCCAGGGCCGACGTCGTGTCGCTGGGCCCCGGCTCCTGGTACACGTCGGTGCTGCCGCACCTGCTGGTGCCGCGGCTGCGCGCCGCGCTGGCCGCCACCCGCGCCCGGGTGGTCGTCGTCCTCAACCTGGAGCCGCAGCCGGGGGAGACCGACGGCTTCTCGCCGGAGGAGCACCTGCGGGTGCTGCAGGCGCACCTGGGCGGTGTGGCGCTGCACACCGTGGTCGCGGATGCGGAATCGGTGGTTGACCGCTGTGGTCTCCTGTCAGCGGTGCGCGAGTGTGGCGCCGAGCTGGTCCTGGCTCCGGTCGCCGCGCCCGACGGATCACCGCGCCACGACCCCGCGCGCCTGGGGGCCGCGCTGAGCTCGGTGGTCGGGGCACGGTGAGCGGGAACGGTCCCGGCCGGAGCACCGGGAGCGGGGGTGCCCAGACGGTACGAGGGGGAGAGGTGACGCCGAGGATGGCGCCGCAGCAGAGCAGGGGGTGGTCGTCGTGGCGATGACGGCCATGGTCAAGGACGAGCTGTCGCGGGTGGAGTGCACGCGCACCTCCGAGCGCAAGGCCGAGGTGACGGCGCTGCTGCGCTTCTCCGGCGGCCTGCACATCGTGGGCGGCCGGGTGGTCATCGAGGCCGAGCTGGACACCGGCTCGGTCGCACGCCGGCTGCGCCGGGACATCAGCGAGGTCTACGGCTACACGAGCGGGGTCAGCGTGCTCGCCGGCGGCAACATCCGCCGTGGCGTGCGGTACCTCGTCCGGATCGCCAAGCACGGCGAGGGCCTGGCCCGCCAGACCGGGCTGGTCGACCAGCGCGGGCGCCCGGTGCGCGGGCTGCCGCCGTCGGTGGTCTCCGGCAGCATCAACGACGCCGAGGCCGCCTGGCGGGGCGCCTTCCTCGCGCACGGCTCGCTCACCGAGCCCGGCCGCTCCTCGTCGCTCGAGGTGACCTGCCCGGGGCCGGAGGCGGCCATGGCCCTGGTCGGCGCGGCCCGCCGGCTGGGCATCGCCGCCAAGGCCCGCGAGGTCCGCGGCGCCGACCGGGTCGTCGTCCGCGACGGCGACGCGATCAGCGCGCTGCTCACCCGCATGGGTGCCCACGACGCGGTCCTGGCCTGGGAGGAGCGGCGGATGCGCCGCGAGGTCCGGGCCACCGCCAACCGGCTGGCCAACTTCGACGACGCCAACCTGCGCCGCTCGGCCCGCGCCGCGGTCGCGGCCAGCGCGCGCGTCGAGCGGGCGCTGGAGATCCTCGCGGGCGACGCCCCCGAGCACCTGCTCGTCGCCGGCCGGCTCCGCCTGGAGCACGGCCAGGCCTCGCTGGAGGAGCTCGGCCAGCGCGCCGACCCGCCGATGACCAAGGACGCCGTCGCAGGCCGGATAAGGCGTCTGCTGGCGATGGCCGACAAGCGGGCCAAGGACCTCGGCATCCCCGACACCGAGTCGGTGGTCACCGAGGACATGCTGGCTCAGTAGCGCTCGCTGCACCGACGACGACGGGGCGCCCTCCGCTCACGCGGAGGGCGCCCCGTCGTCGTCACCCCCGGGGGTGAGCGCCCGGCCGGGCCGCTGTACCCCGCGCCCGGTGCCGCCGATGGGCGAGCTGGAGGCGGCCGCCCGGGCCCGCCCCGGTGCGGAGCGGAGGCGGCATGACCGCGGGGAACTGGGCCGTCGTCTTCGGCTGTGCCGCGCTGGTCGCCGTCGGCACCGGCGTCCTGGCCTGGCGCCGGCGGCGGCGCACCCCCGCGGCCACCGCGCTCGCGGTCACCATGGCCGGCGTCGCCACCTGGTCGGCCGCCGACGGCGTCGTCTACCTGGCCGGCAGCGAGCCGGTCCAGCGCGTCTACGTCCCCCTGCTCATGGCCGCCGTCGGTCTGGTGGTCGTGGGCACCTGGGTGCTGGCCCGCACCGTCGCCGACCCCTCGTGGCGGCTCGCGCCGCGCGCCGCGGCGCTGCTGGCGGTCGAGCCGGTCCTGCTCGTCCTGACCGGGGCGCTGCCCGCGACCCGCGACCTGGTGATGACCGACATGGTCACCGGCACCGCCGGCGCCGAGTCCCGGGTGACGTTCGGGCCCCTGTTCCTGGCCCACACCGCCTACTCCTACGCGCTGATCGGCGTGGCCTACGCCGTCCTCGCGCGCCGATGGCTGCGCGTCGCCGGCGTCTTCCGCCGCCAGATCGGCATCCTGCTCGGCTCGGCGTGCCTGTCCACGGTCGGCAACGTGGTCGCGGTCGGCTCCCAGCTCGACGGGCACGGCACCGACGTCACCCCGCTGTTCTTCCTGCTCACCGGGCTCCTCGACTGCTGGGCCATCTTCCGCGGCGGCCTGCTGCGGCTGGTCCCGGTCGCCCGCGAGCAGGTCGTCGAGACCGTCCCCGACGCCGTGCTGGTCGTCGACCCCGACGGCGTGCTCATCGACTGCAACCCCGCCGCCACCCGGATGCTGCGGGAGCTGCGCCCCGACCTCGACGGCGACCTCGTCGGCCGTGCCCTGCACGACGTCGCCGGGCCCCGGGCGGTCGGGGTGCTGCTCAGCACCGAGCGCCGCGACGGCCACCGCGTCGCCCAGGTCCGGCCCGGCGTGTGGCTCGACGTGCGCGACTCCGCCGTCGCCGACCCCCGCGGCCGCGCGCTGGGCCGCATCCTCGTCGTCCGCGACGTGAGCGAGCAGCAGGAGCGGCAGCTCGCCGTCGAGCGGCTCAACCGGCAGCTGGCCGAGCAGGTCGAGGTCATCGAGCGGCTGCGCGCGGTCGTCGCCGAGGAGGCCGTCCGCGACCCGCTGACCGGCCTGCACAACCGCCGGCACCTCGACCGGGTGCTGGAGGCCGACCTCGCCCGCCGGCCGCGCACCGGGCAGCTGTCGCTGCTCGTCGTCGACGTCGACCACTTCAAGGCCGTCAACGACCGCTTCGGCCACGCCTCCGGCGACCGGGTGCTCCTCGGCGTCGCCGGCACGCTCGCCGCCGCCGTCCGCGAGGGCGACACGGCCGCGCGGCTGGGCGGCGAGGAGTTCGTCGTGGTCCTGCCCGGCGCCGGGCGGGAGCAGGCGCTGGCCCGCGCCGAGCGGGTCCGCCGCGAGGTCGCCGCCGTCCGCCACCTGCTCGACGGCGAGGACGTCGCCGTCACCGTGAGCGTCGGCGTCGCCGTCTGCCCGGCCGACGGCACCTCGGCGGCCGCCCTGCTCGAGGCGGCCGACCGCGCGCTCTACACCGCCAAGGCGACCGGCCGCGACCGCGTCGTCGCCGCCGCGCCGGCCGCCGGTCCGGCGCTGCCCGTGCCGGCCCCGCCCGGCGACCTCCCGGAGCTCGTGGCCGGGGCCTGACCTCATCCGGACGGACCCCGCCCCGGCCGATAGGGTCGTCGCCGATCGAGGCCGCGCGCCGTGCGGCCGACCGGGGCGACGGGCGTCGCCGGGGACACATGGAGGTCAGTCGTGACCGTACGCGTGGGCATCAACGGGTTCGGCCGGATCGGGCGCAACTTCTGGCGTGCCGCCGCGGCCAGCGGCAAGGACATCGAGATCGTGGCGGTCAACGACCTGACCAGCCCCGAGGTCCTGGCCCACCTGCTCAAGTACGACAGCATCCTGGGGGTGCTGGGCGAGGACGTCGCCGCCTCCGACGGCGGCATCGACATCGCCGGCAAGACCATGAAGGTCCTGTCCGAGCGCGACCCGGCGGCGCTGCCGTGGGGCGACCTCGGCGTCGACGTGGTCGTCGAGTCCACCGGCTTCTTCACCAAGGCCGACGACGCCCGCAAGCACGTGGACAAGGGCGGCGCGAAGAAGGTCGTCATCTCGGCGCCGGCCACCGGCGACGACCTGACCATCGTCATGGGCGTCAACCACGAGAAGTACGACGGCACCCAGACGATCATCAGCAACGCGTCCTGCACCACGAACTGCCTGGCCCCGCTGGCCAAGGTGCTCAACGACGCCTTCGGCATCGAGCGCGGCCTGATGACGACGATCCACGCCTACACCGCCGACCAGAACCTGCAGGACGGCCCGCACAAGGACCTGCGCCGCGCCCGCGCCGCCGCGCTCAACATGGTCCCCACCTCGACCGGCGCCGCGAAGGCGATCGGCCTGGTGCTGCCGGAGCTGCAGGGCAAGCTCGACGGCTACGCCGTCCGCGTCCCGGTGCCCACCGGCTCGGCCACCGACCTCACCGTCCAGCTGAGCCGCGAGGCCTCGGCCGACGACATCGACGCCGCCTACCGCGAGGCCGCCGAGTCCGGCCCGCTGGCCGGGATCCTCAAGTACACCTCGGCGCCGATCGTCTCCTCCGACATCGTCACCGACCCGGCCTCGTGCATCTACGACGCGAAGCTGACCAAGGTCTTCGGGCCGATGGCCAAGGTGCTCGGCTGGTACGACAACGAGTGGGGCTACTCCAACCGGCTGGTCGACTCGGTCGAGCTCGTCGGCGACTCGCTCTGATGCGGTCCCTCGACGACCTGCTCGCCGAGGGGGTGTCGGGTCGGCGCGTGCTGCTGCGCGCCGACCTGAACGTCCCCCTCGACAAGCAGACCCGGGCCATCACCGACGACGGCCGGATCCGGGCGAGCCTGCCGACGATCGCGGCGCTGCGCGACGCCGGCGCCCGCGTCGTCGTCGCGGCGCACCTGGGCCGGCCCAAGGGCGCGCCCGACCCGCAGTACTCGCTGGCCCCGGTCGCCGCGCGGCTGGGGGAGCTGCTCGGCGCGGAGGTCCCGCTGGCCGCCGACGTCGCCGGCGAGGACGCCCGCGCCCGGGCGGACGCGCTCGGCGACGGCGACGTCCTGCTGCTGGAGAACGTCCGCTTCGAGGCCGCCGAGACCAGCAAGGACGACGCCGAGCGCGGCGAGCTCGCCGACCGGCTCGCCGCGCTGGCCGACGTCTACGTCGACGACGCGTTCGGCGCCGTGCACCGCAAGCACGCGTCGGTGTTCGACGTCGCGCAGCGGCTGCCGCACGTGGCCGGCCGGCTCGTGGCCACCGAGCTCGACGTGCTGCAGCGGCTGACCACCGACCCCGACCGGCCCTACGTCGTGGTGCTCGGCGGCTCGAAGGTCAGCGACAAGCTCGCCGTCATCGAGGCGCTGCTGCCCAAGGTGGACCGGCTGCTCGTCGGCGGCGGGATGTGCTTCACCTTCCTCGCCGCGCAGGGCCACGGCGTCGGCAGGTCCCTGCTGGAGGCCGACCAGGTCGACACCTGCCGCCGGCTGCTGGCCGAGGCGGGGGAGCGGATCGTGCTGCCGGTCGACGTCGTCGTCGCGCCGGAGTTCAGCGCCGACGTGGAGACCGCCGTCGTCGCGGCCGAGCAGATCCCCGACGGGCAGATGGGTCTCGACGTCGGCCCGCGCACCGTCGAGGCGTTCGGCCGCGAGCTGGCCGGCGCCCGCACGGTCTTCTGGAACGGCCCGATGGGCGTGTTCGAGCTGGCGCCCTTCCAGGCCGGCACCCGCGGCGTGGCCGAGGCCGTGGCCGCCGTCGATGGGCTGTCGGTGGTCGGCGGCGGCGACTCCGCGGCCGCGGTCCGGCAGCTCGGCCTCGACGAGGCGGCCTACGGGCACATCAGCACCGGCGGCGGCGCGTCGCTGGAGTACCTCGAGGGCCGGGAGCTGCCGGGCCTCGCGGTGCTCGCGGACTGAGGGGGCCGGGGATGGCACGCACCGCGCCGCGCGCCCCGCGCGAGGGCCGCCGCCCGCTGATCGCGGGCAACTGGAAGATGCACATGACGCACCTGGAGGCCATCGGCCTGGTGCAGAAGCTCGTCTTCAGCCTCAAGGAGAGGGAGCTCGACGACGCCGAGGTCGTCGTGCTCCCGCCGTTCACCGCGCTGCGCAGCGTGCAGACGCTGGTCACCGGCGACAAGCTGCCGGTCGGCTACGGCGCGCAGGACCTGTCGGCGCACGACTCCGGCGCCTACACCGGCGAGGTCAGCGGCGCGATGCTCGCCGCGCTGGCCTGCGGCTTCGTCGTCGTCGGCCACTCCGAGCGGCGCGCGCTGCACGGCGAGGACGACGCGACGGTGGCCGCCAAGGTGCAGGCCGCGCTGCGGCACGGGCTCACGCCGATCCTGTGCGTGGGCGAGGGCCTCGACGTCCGCCGCGCGGGGCAGCACGTCCCGCACTGCACCGACCAGCTCGACGCCGCGCTCGAGGGGCTGTCGGCCGACCAGGTGCGCGGGGTCGTGCTGGCCTACGAGCCGGTGTGGGCGATCGGCACCGGCGAGGTGGCCACCCCCGAGGACGCCCAGGAGGTGTGCGGCGCACTACGGTCCCGCCTCGACGGGCGTTTCGGCCCGGAGACGGCCTCGGCGGTCCGTATCCTCTACGGCGGGTCGGTGAAGGCCGCGAACACGGCCGGGATCCTGGCCGGGCCGGACGTCGACGGTGCACTGGTCGGTGGCGCGAGCCTGGACGCCGACGAGTTCGCGCAGATCTGTCGGATCGCCGCAGGCGGCAGCTAGCCCGCGGCCGCACGGGAGCGGGTGGGTGGACAGCACGCTGCAGGAACCCGCCCGCTCCCGGGGCCGCCGCCTGCCCGAGTGGCTGCGCGGCACGCCCGGGCGCGTCCTCGGGCTCGCCCTCGTCGTCCTGCTGGTCGTCGCGGTGGCCGTGAGCTGCAGCGGCGGCGGGGACGGCGACAGCGGCGTCCCGGTGCTCGGCGACGGGCCCGACGCCGGCGTCGACGGCGTCCGCGCGCCCTCCGACGCGACCGGCGGCACGCTGCGCGTGGTCACCAGCGAGGTCGACAGCCTCGACCCGCAGCGGTCCTACCAGCCCGGCGTGTGGAACCTCATGCGGCTCTACACCCGCACCCTGGTGACCTACGCCAGCGAGCCCGGCCGCACCGGCGAGCTGGTGCCCGACCTCGCCACCGACCTCGGCACCACCCCCGACGGCGGCCTGAGCTGGACGTTCACCCTCGAGCAGGGCGCCCGCTTCGAGAACGGCCGGGCGATCACCTCGCGCGACGTCAAGTACGGCATCGAGCGGTCCTTCGCCTCCGACGTCGTGGTCGGCGGGCCCACCTACGTCGTGGACCTGCTCGACGACCCCGAGAACCCCTACGCCGGGCCGTACCAGGACGAGACCCCGGGCAGGCTGGGGCTGGCCGCGATCGAGACGCCCGACGACGCCACGATCACCTTCCGGCTGCGCTCGGCCCAGCCCGACTTCCCCTACGTGCTGGCGCTCCCCTCGAGCAGCCCGGTGCCGATCGAGAACGACACCGGCGCCGCCTACGGCAGCGACCCGGTCTCCTCCGGCCCCTACGCGGTCACCACCGTCGACGCCGCGACCGGCATCGTCCTCGACCGCAACCCGCAGTGGGACCCGGCCACCGACGAGGTCCGGACGGCGCTGCCCGACCGCGTCGTCGTCCGCACCGGGCTGTCCACCCTGGAGCGGGACCAGGAGCTGCTCGCCGGCTCGGCCGACGTCGACGTCTCCGGCGCCGGCCTGCACGCGGCCACCGCCGCCCGGCTCGCCGAGGGTGCGGGCGGCGACGTGCCGCTGACCGACCGGGTCGACGACCTGACCACCGGCGCGGTGCGGCTGCTCGCGCTGCCCACCGACGTCGCGCCGATGAACGACCCGAACTGCCGGGCCGCGGTGGCCGCCGCGATCGACCGCGGCGCCGTCCAGGAGGTCGCCGGCGGCGCGGACAACGCCGTCCGCACCTCGCGGCTGTGGCCGCGGTCCCTGGGCGGCGGGCCGGAGGACCCCGACCCGGGCCCCGACCCCGACGCCGCCCGGGAGGCGCTGGCCGCCTGCGGGCAGCCCGACGGGTTCCGCACGGTCCTCGCCGTGCCGGACGCCCAGGCCAGCGTCGCGGTGGCCGAGGAGGTCGTCGCGCAGCTCGCGGAGGTCGGGATCACCGCGGAGCTGCGCCCGCTGCCGGCGACCAGCTTCTACGCCACCGACGTCGGCAGTCCGGACAACGTGGCGCGCAACGGCTTCGGCATCGTGCTGGCCACCTGGACCGCCGACTTCCCGACGCCGGGCTCGTTCCTCGTGCCGCTGGTCGACGGCCGCTCGGTGAGCCTGGTCGGCAACACCAACTACGCCCGGCTCACCGACCCGGCGATCTCCGGGCTGGTCGACGCCGCCCGCGCCGCCGCCGACCCGGAGGCGGCCCGGGGCGCCTGGCGGGAGGTCGCGACGGCGGCCGGCGGGACCGGCGCCTACGTGCCGCTGGTGGAGACGCGCGTGCAGCTCCTGGCCGGGCAGCGGCTGCGCAACGGGCTGGTCATGGAGCCCTACGCGGGGCACGACCTGGCCACCGCGGGCGTGCGCTGACCGGGACGCCTGCGGGCACCGGTTACGCTGGGGCCATGGTCGAGCTCGTCCTCAACGTGCTGCTGGTCCTCACCAGCGTGCTGCTCGTGGTGCTGATCCTGCTGCACCGGGGCAAGGGCGGTGGCCTGTCCTCGATGTTCGGCGGCGCGGTCTCCTCCCAGCTGTCCGGCTCCTCGGTCGTCGAGAAGAACCTCAACCGGCTCACCGTGTTCACCGGCCTGATCTGGACCGTGTGCATCGTGGCGCTGGGCATCCTGCTCAAGGTGTAGCCCCGCCCCGCCCCTGGTCGCGGCGAAATCGTGACCGGGGAGACACCCTCAGGCCCTAGACTGCCCGGGCGGCGTGATCACGCGCCGTGACGATCCAGCAGGCAGGTCAGGACGAGGGGGCGCTCGTGGCTGGTGGCAACGCGATCCGGGGGACCCGGGTCGGCGCGGGTCCGATGGGTGAGGCCGAGCGCGGAGAGGCGGTCCCGCGGCACCGGGTCGGCTACTGGTGCAGCTCGGGTCACGAGACGCGGGTGGCCTTCGCCACCGACGCGGAGGTCCCCGAGACCTGGGACTGCCCGCGCTGCGGTCTCCCGGCCGGTCAGGACCCGCAGGCGCCGCCGCCGGCGCCACGGACCGAGCCGTACAAGACGCACCTCGCCTACGTGCGTGAGCGGCGCAGCGACGCCGACGGTGACGCCCTCCTCGAGGAGGCCCTCGCCAAGCTGCGGGCCCGCCGCGGCGCCTAGAGCTCCCGTCTGACCGCCCCGGCGGCGGCCCCGTGGGCCTCCGCCGGGGCACCGGGCGTGCCGGGCGCCGGCAGCCCGCGGCCGTCGGCCAGCGGCCGCCCTCGCGGTGCGGCGCCGGGTCGACGGGCAGCACCCCGCGGAGCACGACCGACAGCCGCCACGGCTCGTCCTCCCGCACCCGCGTGCGGGAGGAGGACGCGTCGGCCTCCGTCGACGGCGCACGGCAGGCAGCCGTCGACGGCGGTCACCCCGCCCCGGGCAGGCGGCTCGCGGCGGCGGCGTCGAGCAGCCAGCGGGTCGCCCGGCGGCCGCGGGCCCCGGCGGCCGGGACCTCGGCGCGGTCGGCACCACCCAGCGCCCGTGCCACGGCCTCGGCCTTGCCCTCCCCGGACACCAGCAGCCAGACCTCCTCGGCGGCGGTGATCGCGGCGAAGCCGAGGCTCACCCGCGTCGGCGGCGGCTTCGGGCAGTCCCGCACCGGCACCACGGTCCGTTCGTCGGAGACCGCGGGGGAGTCCGGGAAGATCGACGCCACGTGGCCCTCGGGGCCCATCCCGAGCAGCAGGACGTCGAACCGGGGGAGCGGGCCGTCGGTCCCGGCGTCGCGGGCGGCGTCGGCCAGGGCCCCGGCGTACCAGTCCGCGGCCTCCTCCGGGGTGTCGAAGCCGGCGTCGGACGCCGGGATCGGGTGCACCCGCTCCGGCGGCGCCCCGACCCGGTCCAGCAGCGCCTCGCGGGCGCCCTTCTCGTTGCGCTCGTCGTCGTCGGCCGGGACGAACCGCTCGTCGCCCCACCAGACGTCGACGGCGGTCCAGTCGACCGCCTGACCGGGCGCCGGCTCCTCGGCCAGCTCCGCGGCGTGCCGCAGCACCGCCGTCCCGATCCCGCCGCCGGTGAGCACCACCGACGCCGTCCCGTGCACCGCCTGGGCCGCGGCCAGCCGCGCGACCAGCGCGGAGGCCACCGCCCGCGCCAGCAGCTCGGCGTCGGGCTCGACGACGATCCCGGGCGTGGGGCCCTCGATCTGCTCCGCGAGCGCCTCGGCGATCCGGTCCCCGGGAGGCAGCGTCACCGCGCCGCTCCGGAGCCGGCCTCGGACGGGGTCTCGGGCGCCGTCGGGTCCGGGGTGTCGTGCTCGCCGTGCTCGGCCACCTCGTCGGTGCCCTCGGAGTCCGGCGGCACCGTCGGCGCCTCCCCGTGCGGGCTGTTGGTGCCGACGTCGTCCCTCGCGAACGGCGCGCCCGCGTGCTCGGCCGGGTCCACCCACACGTGCGCGCGCACCGGCGCCCGGCCGGCCAGGCCGGTCACCCCGGTGGTGGCCTCCAGCGCCTCGGCGTACGGCTCGTCGGGGTCCAGCCGGCGCAGCTCCTCGCCGAGCAGGTCGCCCAGCGACCGGTCGGGCAGCGCCATCGTGGCGTCGGGCCGGTACGGCTGGCTGATCACCGCGCCGCCGCGGCGGTCGGCGTGCACGCGCACCTCCTCGTCCTGGTCCAGCGTCAGGGACACCGAGTCGATGCCGCTGGGCCCGGGGTGCCGGGTGGCCTGCACGACCTCGACCGCGCTGCCGGTGCGGGACGCGAGCCAGCCGCGCAGCAGCTGGGCGGTGGCCGCCCCGGGGTCGCCCTCGACGCGGGCGCCGAGCACCTTCACCGCGTCCCCGCGGCGGCCGGACACCGAGTCCAGCGCGGAGGTGAGCGTCGCCCGCCAGCCGGTGGCGCGGGTCCAGGCCAGGTCGGTGTCGCCGGGGGAGTAGTCGTGCGCCCGGGTCCGCAGCGAGGCCAGCTGGTCCGACGCCGACGTGCTGTCGGTGATCCGCCGGTCGGCGATGACCGCGAGCGCGTCGGTGCTCAGCTGCCGCGGCGGCTCGGTGTGCCACCAGGTGACCACCGGCGCGTCGGCGGCCAGCAGCGGCAGCACGACCGACTCCGCGTGCAGCGCCAGGCGCCCGTACATGCGCATGACGACCGCCTCGCCGGGGCCCAGCCGCCCGCCGATGGACACCTCGGCGTCCAGCCGCGGCACCGGGGCCTCGATCTGCCGGCGGACGACGACGAGGATCCGGCAGGGGTGCTGCTCGGCGGCCGCCGTCGCGGCCTCCTCGGCCTCGGCCACCCGGCCCTCGTCGGCCACGACCACCAGGGTCAGCGCCACCCCCGACAGCACCGCTCCGCCGGTCCGCCGCTGGGCGGCGAGCTCCTTGACCACGGCCGAGCCGGTGGTGTCCCAGAGCGTCGTCATCGCGTCTCCTCTCCGCGGGGGCGCCTCACGGACGCCGCCACCGGCGGCCCTCGGCGGCCAGCATCTCGTCGGCCGCGCGCGGCCCCCACTCGCCGGCCCGGTAGGCGTGCGGCGTGCTGCCGGCCCAGAACTCCTCGAGCGGGTCGATGACGGCCCAGGAGGCCTCGACCTCGGCGTTGCGCGGGAACAGCGTGGCGTCGCCGAGCAGCACGTCCAGCAGCAGCCGCTCGTAGGCCTCGGGGCTGGCCTCGGTGAACTGCTCGCCGTAGAGGAAGTCCATGGACACGTCCCGGACCTCCATGACGCTGCCGGGCACCTTCGACCCGAACTTGAGGGTGACCCCCTCGTCGGGCTGCACGCGCACCACCAGCTGGTTGTTGCCCAGCTCCTCGGTGTCGGTGTCGGCGAAGGGCAGGTGCGGCGCCCGGTTGAACACCAGCGCGATCTCGGTGACCCGCCGCGGCAGCCGCTTGCCGGTGCGCAGGTAGAACGGCACGCCGGCCCACCGGCGGGTCTCCACCCCGAGCCGGACCGCGGCGTAGGTCTCGGTGGTCGAGTGCGCGTCGACGCCCTCCTCCTGCCGGTAGCCCCTGGCCCGCTGACCCGCCAGCCAGCCCTGCTCGTACTGGCCGCGGACGGCGAAGGTGTGCAGGTCCTCGGGCAGCGAGATCGCACGCAGCACCTTGAGCTTCTCGGTGCGGATCTCGTCGGCCGAGAACTCGACCGGCTCCTCCATCGCGGTGAGCGCGAGCAGCTGCAGCAGGTGGTTCTGCAGCACGTCGCGCGCCGCCCCGGTCTTCTCGTAGAAGCCCGCCCGCCCGCCGATGCCGACGTCCTCGGCCATGGTGATCTGCACCGAGTCGACGTGGTGGCCGTTCCAGACCGGCTCGAACAGCTCGTTGGCGAACCGCAGCGCCATGAGGTTCTGGACGGTCTCCTTGCCCAGGTAGTGGTCGATGCGGAAGACGTCCTCGGCGCTGAACACCGAGTCGACCAGCTCGTTGAGCTCCCGGCTGGAGGCGAGGTCGGTGCCGAAGGGCTTCTCGACGACGACCCGCCGCCACCGGTCCGGCGTGCTCTCGGCCATGCCGGTGCGCTGCATCTGCTTGAGCACGACGGGGAACATCGCCGGCGGGATCGACAGGTAGAACGCCGCGTTGCCGCCGATGCCGTGGCTGCTCTCCAGGTCGGCGAGGGCGTGGGCGAGCTCGTCGAAGGCGTTGTCGTCGTCGAAGGAGCCCTGGACGAACCGGACGCTGTTGGCCAGCCGCTCCCACACCTCCTCCCGCCACGGCGTGCGGGCCGCGTTGCGGGCCGCGTCCCGTGCCAGCTCGGCGAAGTCCTGGTCACCCCAGTCCCGCCGGGCGAAGCCCAGCAGCGCGAAGTTCGTCGGCAGCAGCCCGCGGTTGGCCAGGTCGTACACGGCCGGGAGCAGCTTCTTGCGGGCCAGGTCGCCGGTGATGCCGAAGACGACCAGGGCGCAGGGCTCGGGGACCCGCGGCAGCCGCCGGTCCCGCGGGTCGCGCAGCGGGTTGGGGATCACGTGCCCTCCTCGAGGGGGTGCAGGGTCAGTCGAGGGCAGCGAGGACCTGGTCGATGCCGGCGGACCGGTCGGTCAGGTGCAGGTGCAGCAGCGGGCGCTGCCGGTCGGCCAGCGCCTGCCGGTCGCCGGCGGCCTGGGCGGCCTGCAGCGTGCCGAAGGAGTACGGCCGGTCGGGCACCGGGAGGTCCTGCGTCACCGCGCCGGTGAGCTGCAGGAACGCGCCGACCTGCGGGCCACCCTTGTGGTACTGGCCGGTCGAGTGCAGGAAGCGCGGACCCCACCCGAAGGTGACCGCGTGCTCCGTGCGGCGGGCCAGCGCCGCACGCAGCTCGCCGGCCCGGGCGTCGGCGTCGCGGTCCAGGTACGCCATGACGGCGAGGTAGCCACGCGGCGGGACGGCGCCCAGCAGGGCGTCCAGCGCCAGCCGCAGCCCGTCGGCCTGGGTCAGGTCGACGCCGTCGAGCACGCCGCCGGAGGCGTACAGCTCGACCGCGCCGATCGTGGCGGCCGGCCGCTCCTCGGGCAGGCCGGACTCGAGGATCCGCGAGGTGTTCTGCTTGGACTCGGTGACGTTGGGCTGGTCGAAGGGGTTGATCCCCAGCACCCGCCCGGCCACCGCCGTCGCGTACTCCCAGCCGAGGAACTGCGCGCCCAGCGGGCCGGTGACGCCGACCGAGGGCCGGCCGTCGACCGGGTCCCCGTCGACGACGGCCAGCAGCGCGTCCGGCGCCTGCGACCCGGGCGCGTCCACCGACTCCAGGACCACGGGCAGCAGCCCCCGGCCCTCCTTGCCGGTGGACTCGGCGATGAGCTGCTCGGCCCAGTCGCCGAAGCCCTCGATGCGCGGGCCGCTGCCGCCGGTGCCCTCGGCGAGGGCGACCTTGTCCCGGCCGGTGCGGAAGCCCGCGCCCATGGCGACGCCGAGCTCCAGCGCCGGGTTGTCCGGCTCGGCGAGGTGCTCGGCGAGGTCGGCGGCCTCGTCCAGCAGGGTGCCGACGTCCACCCCGGCCAGCGCCGCGGGCACCAGCCCGAACGCCGACAGGGCGCTGTAGCGGCCGCCGACGTTCGGGTCGGCGAGGAACACCGCGCGGGCGCCCATGGCGGCGGCGGTGTCGGCCAGCGGGGAGCCGGGGTCGGTGACGACGACGAACCGCCGGCCGACCTCCTTCTCGTCCAGCCCCGCCTCGGCGAACGCGGCGACGAACGCCCGCCGGTGGCTGTCGGTCTCGATCGTGCCGCCGGACTTGGAGCTGACCACGACCACGGTGCGGTCGAGGTCGGTCATCGCCGCGGCGACCTGCCCGGGGTCGGTGGTGTCGAGGACGACCAGCGGCGCGCCCGCGGTGCGGCAGATGACCTCCGGCGCCAGCGAGGAACCGCCCATGCCGCACAGGACGACGCGGTCGATCCCCTCGCCGGCGAGCTCGGCCCGCAGCTCGGCCAGCCGGGACACCAGCTCGCGCGAGGACGCGGGCAGGTCCAGCCAGCCGAGCCGGATCGAGGCCTCGCTCTCGGCCTCGGGGCCCCAGAGGGTGGCGTCCTTGGCCACCAGGCGCGCGGCGACGTCGTCGTCGGCGAGCTGGGTGCGGACGACCTCCGGGACGTCGAGGCCGGAGCAGGAGAACTCCAGCGTCATGCCTTGTCCTCGAGCTGGCCGCGCACGGACTCGGTGAGCTCGTCCCACGAGTCGACGAACTTCCGCACGCCCTCCTCCTCGAGGACGCGGAACACGTCGTCGAGGTCGACGCCGGCGTCGGCGATGGCCTTCATCGTCGCCGCGGCGTCGTCGTAGGTCTTCTGCACCGGCGTGCCCGCCGCGCCGTGGTCGGCGTAGGCCTGCAGCGTCTTCTCCGGCATCGTGTTCACGGTGCCGGGGGCGATGAGCTCGCTGACGTAGAGCGTGTCGGAGTACTCCGGGTTCTTCACCCCGGTCGAGGCCCACAGCGGCCGCTGCGGCCTCGCGCCCTTGGCCTCCAGCGCCTTCCAGCGGTCGGAGGAGAAGACCTCCTCGTAGGCCTGGTAGGCCAGCTGCGCGTTGGCCAGCGCGGCCTTGCCCTTGAGCTGGTCGGCGCCGGCCTTCTCCAGCCGCTTGTCGATCTCGCTGTCCACGCGGGACACGAAGAACGAGGCGACGGAGGCGATCCCGCTGAGGTCGGCGTCGGGGTCCTGCTCGAGGCGCTGCTCCAGCCCGGACAGGTAGGCGTCCATGACGGCGCGGTACCGCTCGAGGCTGAAGATCAGGGTGACGTTGACGCTGATCCCGCGGGCGATCGACGTCGTGATGGCCGGCAGGCCCTCCACGGTGGCCGGGATCTTGATGTAGAGGTTCGGCCGGTCCACCAGCCACCACAGGTGCGCGGCCTCGGCGGCGGTGGCGTCGGTGTCGTGCGCCAGGCCCGGCGCGACCTCCAGCGACACCCGGCCGTCGCCGGGCTGCCGCTCGGCCACGGGGGCCAGCAGGTCGCAGGCGTCGCGCACGTCGGAGGCAGTGATGGTGCGCAGCGCCTCCTCGACGCTCACCTGGCGCACCGCGAGGGCGTGCAGCTGGTCGTCGTAGGACTCCGACCCGCTGATCGCGGCGGCGAAGATCGTCGGGTTGGTGGTGACGCCGACGACGGAGCGCTCGTCGACCAGCGACTGCAGGTTGCCGCTGCGGATGCGGTCCCGCGACAGGTCGTCGAGCCAGACGGCGACGCCCGCCTGTGACAGCTCGGCCAGCTTCTCGTTCTGTGCCATGTCTCTGCCCTTCGTGGTGAGGCCGCGTGGGTTCAGCGGTCGCCGGTGGGGTGGGGGAGGCCCCCGGTGGCTGCAACCGGGCCGGCCGGGACGGCGTTCCCCGCGGCGGCGGCCTCGATCGACTCGCGGGCGGCGGCGACGACGGCCTCGTCGGTCAGCCCGAACTCCTCGTAGAGCACCGAGTAGGCGGCGCTCGCGCCGTAGTGGGTGAGCCCCACGATCCGGCCGGCGTCGCCGACGAACTCGCGCCAGCCCATGGGCACGCCGGCCTCGACGCTCACCCGCGCGCGGACCGAGGGCGGCAGCACCTCGTCCTTGTAGGCCTGGTCCTGGTCGGCGAACCACTCGACGCAGGGCACCGACACCACGCGGGTCGGGACGCCGTCGGCCTCCAGCCGCTCGCGGGCGGCGACGGCGATCTGCACCTCCGAGCCGGTGCCCAGCAGGATCACCTCGGGCTGCCCGTTCGAGGCGTCGGCCAGCACGTAGGCGCCGCGCGCGACGCCCTCGGCGGAGCCGAACTCCGAGCGGTCGAACACCGGCAGGTTCTGCCGGGACAGCAGCAGGCCGGCCGGGCGGTCGTTGTTCTCGAGGATCGTGCGCCAGGCGACGGTGACCTCGTTGGCGTCGGCCGGGCGGACGACGTCGAGGCCGGGGATGGCCCGCAGCGCGGCGAAGTGCTCGATCGGCTGGTGCGTGGGGCCGTCCTCGCCCAGGCCGATCGAGTCGTGCGTCCACACGTAGGTCACCGGCAGCTGCATGAGCGCGGCCAGGCGGACCGCCCCGCGCATGTAGTCGGAGAACGTGAGGAACGTGCCGCCGTAGACGCGGGTGCCGCCGTGCAGCGCGATGCCGTTCATGACCGCGCCCATGCCGTGCTCGCGGACGCCGAAGTGCAGCGTGCGGCCGTAGGGGCCACCGCTCCACATCTTCGTCTGGCGGTCGGCCGGCAGGAAGGACGGTTCCCCCTCGACGGCGGTGTTGTTGCTCTCCGCGAGGTCGGCCGACCCGCCCCACAGCTCGGGCAGCGCCGGGTAGAGGGCGGCGAGGACCTTGCCCGAGGCCTTGCGGGTGGCCACGCCCTTGGGGTCGGCGTCGAAGGTCGGCAGGCCGTCGGCGAAGCCCTCGGGCAGCCGGCGCTCGCGCATCCGCTCCAGCAGGGCGGCGCGCTCGGGGTTCTCCTGCGCCCAGGCGTCGAAGCGCTCCTGCCACTCGGCGTGGGCCTTCTCGCCGGCGTCGACCACCGAGCGGGCGTGCGCGAGCACCTCGTCGTCGACCTCGAAGGTCTTCCCCGGGTCGAAGCCCAGGACCTCCTTGGTGGCGCGGACCTCGTCCTCGCCGAGCGCCGAGCCGTGCGCGGCGCCGGTGTTCTGCTTGTTCGGCGCGGGCCAGGCGATGATCGTCCGCAGCACGATGATCGACGGGCGGCGGGTCTCGGCCTTGGCGGCGGCGAACGCGGCGTCGACCGCGGCCAGGTCCTCGCCGTCGTCGACGTGCTGCACGTGCCAGCCGTAGGCCTCGTAGCGCTTGCCGACGTCCTCGGTGAAGGCGACGTTCGTGTCGTCCTCGATGGAGATCCGGTTGTCGTCGTAGACCAGGACCAGGTTGCCCAGCTGCTGGGTGCCGGCCAGCGACGACGCCTCGCCGCTGACGCCCTCCTCCAGGTCGCCGTCGGAGGCGAAGACCCAGACGGTGTGGTCGAAGAGGCTCTCGCCCTCGGGGGCGTCGGGGTCCAGCAGGCCGCGCTCGCGGCGGGCGGCCATGGCCATGCCGACGGCGTTGCCGACGCCCTGGCCGAGCGGGCCGGTCGTCGTCTCCACGCCGGGCGTGTGGTTGACCTCGGGGTGGCCGGGGGTCTTCGAGCCCCAGGTGCGCAGGGCCTGCAGGTCCTCGAGCTCCAGGCCGTAGCCGGACAGGTAGAGCTGGACGTACAGCGTCAGGCTCGAGTGGCCCATCGACAGGACGAAGCGGTCTCGGGCCACCCAGTTCGGGTCCGTGGGGTCGTGCCGCAGCCACTTGTGGAACAGCAGGTAGGCCGTGGGCGCCATGCTCATCGCGGTGCCGGGGTGGCCGTTGCCGACCTTCTGGACGGCGTCCATCGCCAGCACGCGGGCGGTGTCGATGGCCCGGCGGTCGAGGTCGCCGAAGTCCTCCGGCAGCGTGGGGTGCGGCTGCCGGGGCGATCCGGTGGGGGAGTCGGTCGCGGCCTCGGCGGGGGCCTCGGACTCCGTGCTCTTCGTGTCGTCAGCCTGGGTCATGTCGGGCGGAACTCCTCGAGGTCGGCCGTGCGTGGGGCCGTCCGGGGAGCGGTGGTCCGTGCTCCCGGGCGGACGACGTCGGGTGCGGGGCAGCGGATCGGCCGTGTCCCTGGTCTCCCTCGACCCGTGACCCTCCGTCGTCGGCGACGGCCCTACCCGCAGTTCCCGCGGCGTCAACGTGATCAGACCCTAGTCATCCGCACCGGTGGGCGGGGTGGCCGAGGGCTACAGTGGGCCCGTTCCATACCCCGGTTCGAAGGGACCATCGTGCTGTCTTCGTGCCCGGTGGCTCCCTGCCGTCCGTGCGTGCGCGCGGCAGAGGCCGCCCGGTGACGGCGCTCACCCAGCGGCCGGCCGTCCCGGCCCGCCGGCTGTCGGGCGTGGTCGGGGCCTACGTCGCGCTGACCAAGCCGAAGCTCGTCGAGCTGCTGCTGGTGACGACGCTGCCGGCGATGATGATGGCGGCCGACGGGTGGCCGTCCTGGCGGCTGGTGGCCGCGACGATGGTCGGCGGGATGTTCGCCGCCGGCGCGGCCAACGTGTTCAACTGCTGGTACGACCGCGACATCGACCGGCTGATGTCCCGCACGCGCAACCGGCCGATCCCCGCCGGGGTGGTGTCCCCGCGGGCGGCCCTGGTCTTCGGGGCGGCCCTCGCCACGGCGTCGCTGGCGATCCTGTGGTTCGAGACCACGCCGCTGGCCACCGCGCTGGCCGCGGTCGCGATCCTGGCCTACTCCGTCGTCTACACGATGGTGCTCAAGCGCCGGACCCGGCACAACACGGTCTTCGGGGCCTTCCCCGGCGCGGCGCCGGTGCTCATCGGGTGGGCGGCGGTGACCGGCTCGCTCGACTGGCCGGCGCTCGCCTTCTTCGCCGTCGTCTTCTGCTGGCAGATGCCGCACTTCTGGGCGCTGGCCAGCCGCTACCGCGACGACTACGCCCGCGCGAACGTCCCCATGCTGACCGTCGTCGCCGGCCCGGAGAGCGTCGGCCGCCAGTCGGTCGCGTGGGCGTGGGCGACCCTGGGCGCCACCCTGCTCATGGGGTCGATCACCCCGGTGCTGAACTGGGCCTTCGCCATCGGCGGCGGCCTGCTCGGCGCCTGGTACGTCGCCGAGACCCACCAGTGGCTGGACCGCATCCGCGCCGCCGTCCCCGACCGGCCGATGAAGCTGTTCTCGGTGTCGATCACCCACATGACGCTGCTGTCGATCGCCATCGCCATCGACGTCCTCGTCTGACCCACTCGGCTGGGTCGAGATCCCGTGATCTCGACCGTCCGGGCCGGTGCCGCCGGTCGAGATCACGGGATCTCGACGTCCGACGCGACCGACCGCCACGCGGCGCCTCTCGCCGGTCGGGGTGCCCGGTGTCGATCCAGTGTCGTCTCGCGCCGTGTCGGGCGCCGTCACGGCAGGTGGTGCCGTGCCGTGAGCCGAGAACCGCGGTGCCGGAACGGGGTCCCGGCCCACGCGGCGACGGAGTACACCGGCCGTCCGGTCCGCGGCGGGGGCGCGGCGACGCGCCGTCCCGGCCGCGTGAAGGGGGGACCGCGTCGAGGAAGGGGAGGACCGTGGGGAGCACTCCAGGAAGGGCTCCGGCGGTTGCCGCCGCCGCGCTGCTGCTGGCTCTGGCCGCACCTGCGACGGCGAGTGCCGCACCAGCCGCCGGGACCGCGGAGCCGCAGCTGCTGGTGGAGGGGCTCGCCGGCGGTTCCGGGAGCACCGTCGGTCCCGGTGGGGACCTCTACGTCACCGAGCCGGTCTCCGGCGACCTGACCCGCGTGGACCGCCGCACGGGGGAGGCGACGACGGTCGCGGACTGCCTGCCGGAGCGGGTGCTCCCCCCGGACGACACGGGCGGTGCCATGGACGTCGCCTTCCAGGGTCGGACCGCCTATGTGCTGGTGACGCTGGTCGGCCCCGATGTCGGCGGGGACGACGTCGTCGGGCTCTATCGCGTCGACGCTCCGGACACCTGCACGGTCGTCGCGGACATCGGCGCCTGGTCGCTCGAGAACCCCCCGGAGACGGACTTCTTCGTGCCCACCGGCGTGCAGTACGCGTTGGAGGCAGTGCACGGCGGCTTCCTGGTCACCGACGGACACCACAACCGCGTCCTGCACGTGACCTCCGACGGCGGGATCACCGAGGTCCTGACCCTGGGGAACGTCGTCCCGACCGGCCTGGCGGCCCACGGCCGCAGCGTGCTGGTCGCCCTGGCCGGGCCGGTCCCGCACGAGCCGGCGACCGGCCGGGTGCTGGCCTTCCGGCCTGGTGACGAGGACGTCCGCGAGGTCGCCTCGGGTGGCCGGCTGCTCGTGGACGTCGAGCGCGGTCCGGGTGGCGTCTACGCCCTGTCGCAGGGCGTCTTCACGCCCGGCAACCCGGAGGGGTCGCCGGCGGACCCGGACACCGGGCAGCTGCTCCGGGCGACCCGGGACGGCGGCTTCGAACTGGTGGCCGAGCCGCTCGACCGGCCGACCTCCATGGAGGTGGTGGGCCGGACCGCCTACGTCGTCACGCTCGACGGCGAGATCTGGACGGTCGGCCTGCGCGGCTGAGCCCGGCCCCGCACGAGGGGCTCCACCTCGCTCTCCGGTGCCCGACCTCACCCTGCAGCGCGAGGTCGGGCACCGCGTGGTGAGGCCGGCGCGGTCGGGAGTGAGGCCCGGCCCGGCGGCTCAGCGGGCGGCGGTGGCGGGGACGGCGGCGGCGTCGAGAGGCTGCCCGGTCGCCGGGCCGCGGACCGACCACACCAGCCGCGCGGTGTACGCGGTCACCAGCACCGCGCCGAGCATGTGCAGCAGCACCAGCACGACCGGCAGGTGCGTGAAGTACTGGACGAAGCCGACGACGCCCTGCAGGAGCTGGACGACGAGCACGTCGCGCGCGGCCCGGCGGACGCGGTCGGGGGCGTCGGTGGCGTACAGCGCCACGAGCAGCGCGATCGTCAGGCCGACGAGCAGGAACACCGCGTCGGCGTGCAGCCGGCTCACCGTCTCGGGGTCGAAGCCCATGCGGTCGCCGGTGGGGACGCCGGCGTCGTCGAGGTCGCCGCTGTGCGGGCCGCTGCCGGTGACGACCGTCCCCAGCGCGAGCACCACCGCGGTGACCGCGGCGATCCCGCCGGCCAGCAGCGCGATCGGGCGGCGGACCACCGGCCGGCCGACGCCGGGCTCGCGGGACCGCAGCCACAGCACGGTCGAGACGGCGACCAGCAGCGTGGAGACGAGGAAGTGGACGGCGACGGTCCACGGGTTCAGGCCGGTGAGCACCGTGACGCCGCCGATCGCCGCCTGGACCGGGATGCCGAGGAACGTCAGCACCGCCAGCGGCCGCAGGTCCCGGCGCGGGGAGCGCCAGACCGCCACCAGCACCGCGACCGCCACCGCGGTGAGCACGAAGGTGAGCAGCCGGTTGCCGAACTCGATCAGGCCGTGCCCGGCCATCTCCGGCGTCGTCACGAAGCTGTCGGCGGTGCACCGCGGCCAGGTGGGGCAGCCCAGACCCGAGCCGGTCAGCCGGACCACGCCGCCGGTGACCACGATGGCGCCGTTGGCGACCACGTTGGCCAGCGCCAGGCGCGTGATGACGGCGGGGGAGAAGGCGGTGGGCAGGACCGGCACGGCCCGATGCTAGTCGCGGCCGGCCACCTCCCCG
Source organism: Geodermatophilus sp. SYSU D00663 (assembly GCF_054050655.1). Classification (NCBI taxonomy): domain Bacteria; kingdom Bacillati; phylum Actinomycetota; class Actinomycetes; order Geodermatophilales; family Geodermatophilaceae; genus Geodermatophilus; species Geodermatophilus sp. SYSU D00663. Next base: position 40,021 of record NZ_JBJGZT010000016.1, read on the forward strand.
GTTCGCCCAGGGCGATCACGGACGGGGAAGGACGGGGCGCCCGACCGCGCTGTAGGAGGCGCAGGCGGCCGACGCGCCGACCTGGTGTCGGTGCGCCCTCCCGGGTACGGGTGCCCCATCCGGGCGACCTCCGAGCGAGCCCCGCCGACGCCCCGACTTCCCCTTGGACGTGAGGTATGACCAACCCCTTCTTCCCGGGCCCCTACGGGAGCCCGTTCGACGACTTCTTCGCCCGCTACCTGGGCGGCGAGCAGCGCACGCCGCGGCAGCGGGTGAGCCCCGTGCAGTTCCTCAGCCAGCAGGCCCGCGAGCTGGTGAACGCCGCGGCCGCGCAGGCCCTGGCCACCGGCAGCGCCGACCTCGACACCGAGCACCTGCTGTGGGCGATGACCGGCGACGAGACCGCGCGCGCCTTCCTGTCCCGCACGGGCACCGACCCCGACCGGCTGCGCACCGAGCTCGAGGAGCGGATGCCGCAGGGGACGCCGCAGGCCGAGCGGGCCGCCCTCACCCCGGCCGCCAAGCGGGTCCTGCTCGACGCCCACCAGGTGTCGCGGGCCCTGGGCTCCACCTACATCGGCCCCGAGCACCTGCTGTTCGCCCTCGCGGTCGACGCCGAGTCCCCGGGCGGGCGGGTGCTGCGCGAGCACGGGGTCACCCCCGAGGCGCTGCAGCAGGCGGCCACCGGCGGCGGCACGCCGGGCGGCGGCCGTCCCGGGCGGCCGGCCTCGAGCACCCCGACGCTCGACGAGTTCGGCCGCGACCTCACCGAGATGGCCCGCAACGGCCAGATCGACCCGGTCATCGGCCGCGAGTCCGAGATCGAGCAGACCGTCGAGGTCCTCTCGCGGCGCCGCAAGAACAACCCGGTGCTCATCGGCGAGGCCGGCGTCGGCAAGACCGCGATCGTCGAGGGCATCGCCGCCCAGATCGTCGAGGGCGACGTCCCGGAGACGCTGCGCGGCAAGCGCCTGGTCGAGCTCGACCTCACCGGCCTGGTGGCCGGCACCCGCTACCGCGGGGACTTCGAGGAGCGGCTCAAGAAGATCGTGGACGAGATCCGCGAGCACTCCGACGAGGTGGTCGTCTTCATCGACGAGCTGCACACCGTCGTCGGCGCGGGCGCGTCCGAGGGCTCCGGCGGCGCGGGCAACATGCTCAAGCCCGCCCTGGCCCGCGGCGAGCTGCACGTCATCGGCGCGACGACGCTCGACGAGTACCGCCGGAACATCGAGAAGGACGCCGCTCTCGAGCGCCGGTTCCAGCCGATCCTGGTGTCGGAGCCCAGCGTCGAGGACACCGTGCAGATCCTCTGCGGCCTGCGCGACCGCTACGAGGCCCACCACCAGGTGCGCTTCACCGACGACGCCGTCCGCGCCGCCGTCGAGCTCTCCGACCGCTACGTGACCGACCGGCACCTGCCGGACAAGGCCATCGACCTCATCGACCAGGCCGGCGCCCGCGTCCGCCGCCGGGTGAAGACCCCGCCGACGGACCTGCGCGGCCTCGAGCAGGAGGTCGAGCGGCTGCAGCGGGAGAAGGACCAGGCGGTCGCCGCCGAGCAGTACGAGCGCGCATCCGAGCTGCGCGACGAGCTCGCCACGGCGCAGCGCCGCCTGGAGGAGGCCCGCACCGGCGGCGGCCAGCCGGGCGTGCCCGAGGTCGGCGTCGAGGACGTCGCCGAGGTGGTCTCGCGGCAGACCGGCATCCCGGTGGCCCAGCTGACCCAGGAGGAGATGGCGCGGCTGCTGCAGCTCGAGGAGCGCCTGCACGAGCGGGTGGTCGGCCAGGACGACGCCGTCCGCGTGGTCTCCGAGGCCATCCGCCGGTCCCGCGTGGGCCTGGGCGACCCGGACCGGCCGATCGGCAGCTTCCTGTTCCTCGGCCCGACCGGCGTCGGCAAGACCGAGCTGGCCCGGGCCCTGGCCGACGCGATGTTCGGCGACTCCGACCGGATGATCCGGCTGGACATGAGCGAGTTCCAGGAGCGGCACACCGTCAGCCGCCTGGTCGGGTCCCCGCCCGGTTACGTCGGCTACGAGGACGCCGGTCAGCTGACCGAGGCGGTCCGCCGCCGGCCCTACTCGGTGGTGCTGCTCGACGAGATCGAGAAGGCGCACCCCGACGTCTTCAACACGCTGCTGCAGGTGCTCGACGACGGCCGGCTCACCGACTCGCAGGGCCGCACGGTCGACTTCACGAACACCGTGCTGATCATGACCAGCAACCTGGGGTCGGAGCTGATCCAGGGGCGCAACACCCCGCTCGGCTTCGGCACCGGTGACGGCGCCGCGGCCGACGCCGGCCTGCGGGACCGGCTCATGCGGCGGCTGCGGGAGTCGTTCCGGCCGGAGTTCCTCAACCGGATCGACGAGATCGTGGTGTTCCAGCAGCTGGAGAGCGAGCAGCTGCAGCAGATCACCCGGCTCCTGCTCGACGAGACCCGCCGGCGGCTGTCGGCGCAGGGCATCGAGGTGACCTTCACCGACGAGGCGGTCGCCTGGATCGCCGAGCGGGGCTTCGAGCCCTCGTTCGGGGCGCGCCCGCTGCGCCGGGCGATCCAGCGGGAGGTCGACAACCCGCTGGCCCGGCTGCTGCTCGACGGCCGCGCCGGGGCCGGCCGGCACGTCGTCGCCGACGTCCGGGACGGCGCCCTCGACCTGCGCGTCGAGGACCGCGAGCCGGCGGCGGCCGCCCGGGCCTGAGCCCGTCGTGACCTGCGCCACCCGGCCCCTGACCTGCACGGTCGGGGGCCGGGTGACTTAGGGGGACCTTGCTTGCAGGCCTCCCGAAATAGGACACAATCGTGTTGTGGAAAGCAGCGCGACGCAGGCGGGGACGGTGCGGGCCGACGACGTCCGCACCCGTGACCGCGTGCTCGCGCTGCTGCTCGAGCACGGTCCGCAGACCGCCAGCGAGCTGGCCGGCCGGCTGGGCGTCAGCCCCGCCGCCGTCCGGCGCCACCTCGACGCGCTGGCCGCCCAGGGCCGGGTCGAGGAGCGCGCGGCCGCGGGCGCGCACCGGGGGAGGGGCCGGCCCGCCCGGCACTTCCACCTCACCGACGCCGGCCGGTCCGGGTTCGCCCACGCCTACGACGACCTGGCGCTGACCGCGCTGCGGTACGTCGCGGCCTCCGGTGGTCCCGACGCCGTCCGCGCCGTCGCCGAGGCGCAGCTGGCCGGTCTCGAGCAGCGGGCCTCCGACGCCGTCGCCCGCGCGGCCGGTGCGCCGGTCGAGCGGGCCCGGGCGCTGGCCGAGGCGCTGACGGCCGAGGGCTACGCTGCCACGGCCTCGGCGATCTCCAGCGGCGGGCAGCTGTGCCAGCACCACTGCCCGGTCGCGCACGTGGCGGCGGAGTTCCCGCAGCTGTGCGAGGTCGAGACGGCGGTCATCGGCCGGCTGGTGGGCACCCACGTCCAGCGGCTGGCCACGATCGCCCACGGCGACGGCGTCTGCACCACCCACATCCCCGGGCCGCCTCGCAGCAGCGGAGGCGCCCGGGCTCACACCGGTGCGGGGAACAGAACGACCCCCGCACGCCCTGTACCCGGTGAGCGAGCAGCGCGAGTCGTCCCCCCACGACCCGGCCCCGCACCGTCCACCAGCACCCCCACGAACGACCGGGAGAGGACGCCCGCATGACCAGCACCCAGCAGCCGGTGACCGGCACGCCGCTGACGCAGGACGAGCAGATCGAGCAGCTCGGCCGCTACCAGTACGGCTGGGCCGACGCCGACGTCGCCGGGGCCTCCGCCCGACGCGGTCTCGACGAGGACGTCGTCCGGGACATCTCGGCGCGCAAGGACGAGCCCGAGTGGATGCTCGAGCGCCGCCTCAAGGCGCTCAAGCTCTTCGAGCGCAAGCCGATGCCCGACTGGGGGTCGGACCTCTCCGGCATCGACTTCCAGAACATCAAGTACTTCGTGCGCTCGACCGAGGCCCAGGCCGCCTCGTGGGACGAGCTGCCCGAGGACATCAAGAACACCTACGACAAGCTGGGCATCCCCGAGGCGGAGAAGCAGCGGCTGATCGCCGGCGTCGCGGCCCAGTACGAGTCCGAGGTCGTCTACCACAAGATCCGCGAGGACCTCGAGGAGCAGGGCGTCGTCTTCCTCGACACCGACACCGCCCTCAAGGAGCACCCGGACCTGTTCCGCGAGTACTTCGGCTCGGTCATCCCGTCCGGCGACAACAAGTTCGCCGCGCTGAACACCGCGGTGTGGTCGGGCGGCTCGTTCATCTACGTGCCGAAGGGCGTGCACGTCGAGATCCCGCTGCAGGCCTACTTCCGGATCAACACCGAGAACATGGGCCAGTTCGAGCGGACGCTGATCATCGTCGACGAGGGCGCCTACGTGCACTACGTCGAGGGCTGCACCGCGCCGATCTACAAGTCGGACTCGCTGCACTCCGCGGTCGTCGAGATCATCGTCAAGAAGAACGCGCGCTGCCGGTACACGACCATCCAGAACTGGTCGAACAACGTCTACAACCTGGTCACCAAGCGGGCGATCGCCCACGAGGGCGCGACCATGGAGTGGATCGACGGCAACCTCGGCTCCAAGGTCACCATGAAGTACCCGGCGGTCTGGATGACCGGCGAGCACGCCAAGGGCGAGGTCCTGTCCATCGCCTTCGCGGGCGAGGGCCAGCACCAGGACGCCGGCGCCAAGATGGTGCACGCCGCCCCGAACACCTCCTCGACCATCGTGTCGAAGTCGGTGGCCCGCGGCGGTGGCCGCACCTCCTACCGCGGCCTGGTGCAGATCGACGAGGGCGCGTCCGGCTCGAAGTCGACGGTCAAGTGCGACGCCCTGCTGGTCGACACGATCAGCCGGTCGGACACCTACCCCTACGTCGACGTCCGCGAGGACGACGTCGCCATGGGCCACGAGGCGACCGTCTCCCGGGTCAGCGAGGACCAGCTCTTCTACCTGATGAGCCGCGGCCTGTCCGAGGACGAGGCCATGGCGATGGTGGTCCGCGGGTTCGTCGAGCCGATCGCCCGCGAGCTGCCCATGGAGTACGCCCTCGAGCTCAACCGGCTCATCGAGCTGCAGATGGAAGGTGCCGTCGGCTGATGCCGGACCAGAACGCCCCCAGCACCACCGGTCTCACCACGGAGTCCGCCACCCTCGCCGGCGAGCTGTTCGGCGAGGGGGTGGGCACCCAGGCGGGCCCGCCGGCCGTCCCGGCGGCGGGCACCGGCACGGCCGGCCAGGCCGCGCCGGGCGCCCACTCGCACGGCGGCACCGCCCCGACCGGCTCGCCGGCCGAGCGGTTCACCTCGACCGACCCCGAGGCCTTCGGCGCGGTCACCGGCCGCGAGGAGGACTGGCGCTTCACCCCGATGCGCCGGATCCGCCCGCTGCTCGACGGCGCCCCCTCGGACGCGCACCTGGAGTGGGACACCGACCTGCCCGAGGGCGTCGAGCTGACCCGCGTGGAGGCCGACGACCCGCTGATCAAGGGCCTGCCTGAGCCGGTCGACCGGCTGGCGGCGCTCACCCGGCAGCGCAGCGGCGGCGCGGCCGTCGTCCGCGTGCCGGCGGAGGCCCGGCCCGACCGCCCGGTCACGCTGCGGCTGTCGGGCACCGGCTCGGACGACGTCGTGTGGGGCCAGCTCGTCGTCGAGGTCGGCGCGTTCGCGGAGGTGACCGTCGTCCTCGACCACGCGGGCCTCGCCCGGTACTCCGGCGGCGTGGCCGTGCTCGTCGGTGACGGCGCGCAGGTCACCGTCGTCTCGGTGCAGGAGTGGGCGCCCGGCGCGGTGCACGGCGGGCAGTACGACGCCGTCGTCGGCCGGGACGCCAGCTTCAAGCAGGTCGTGGTCACCCTCGGCGGCGACCTCGTCCGGCTGGTCAGCAACGTGCAGTACGCCGGCCCCGGCGGCACCGCGGAGCTGTTCGGCGTCTACTTCTCCGACGAGACGCAGCACCAGGAGCACCGGCTCTGGGTGGACCACGCGGTGCCCAACTGCACCAGCAACGTGCTCTACAAGGGTGCGCTGCAGGGCGAGGGCGCGCGCACGGTGTGGATCGGCGACGTCCGCATCCGCCCCGCGGCCACCGGCACCGACACCTACGAGCTCAACCGCAACCTGGTGCTCACCGACGGCGCCCGCGCCGACTCGGTGCCCAACCTGGAGATCGAGACCGGCGAGATCGTCGGCGCCGGTCACGCCAGCGCCACCGGCCGGTTCGACGACGAGCAGCTGTTCTACCTCTGCTCGCGCGGCATCGACGCGGAGACCGCCCGCCGCCTGGTCGTGCGCGGCTTCTTCGCCGACGTCGTCCAGCACATCGGGGTGGACGAGCTGCAGGACCGCCTGATGCGCTCCATCGAGACGCGCCTGGGCGCCCTGCCCGGCCTCGACGAGCAGCCGGTCGAGGTGGCCTGACCCATGGCCTTCGAGCGGGTCTGCGGGCTCTCCGACGTCCCCGAGAACGGGGCGCTGCGGGTGGAGCTCGCCGACGTCGACGTCGCCGTCGTCCGGTACGACGGCGACGTCTACGCGGTGCAGGACGTGTGCTCGCACGCCGAGGTCCCGCTGTCGGAGGGCGACGTCGAGGAGTTCGACGGCGCACCCACCATCGAGTGCTGGCTGCACGGGTCGTGCTTCGACCTGCGCACCGGCGAGCCCACCAACCTGCCGGCCACCGAGCCGGTCGACGTCTACCCGGTCCGCGTGGAGGGGGATGACGTCTACGTCGACACCGAGTCCGACGGGCGCCTCCCGCTCGCGGCCGGCAACTGAGGAGCGAGAGAAGAAGTGTCGGTTCTGGAGATCCGCGACCTGCACGTCACGGTCGGTGAGGGCGACGAGACCAAGGAGATCCTCCGCGGCGTCGACCTGACCGTCCGGTCGGGCGAGACGCACGCGATCATGGGCCCCAACGGCTCGGGCAAGTCGACCTTGGCGTACTCGATCGCCGGGCACCCGAAGTACACGATCACCGGCGGCACGGTGACCCTCGACGGCGAGGACGTCCTCGCGATGAGCGTCGACGAGCGCGCCCGCGCCGGCCTGTTCCTCGCCATGCAGTACCCGGTCGAGGTCCCCGGCGTCTCGGTGTCGAACTTCCTGCGCACCGCCGCCACCGCGGTCAAGGGCGAGGCCCCGAAGCTGCGCACCTGGGTCAAGGACGTCCGCGACGAGATGTCGGCGCTGGAGATGGACCCGGCGTTCGCCGAGCGCAACGTCAACGAGGGCTTCTCCGGCGGTGAGAAGAAGCGCCACGAGATCCTGCAGATGCGGCTGCTCAAGCCGAAGATCGCAATCCTCGACGAGACCGACTCCGGCCTCGACGTCGACGCGCTGCGGGTCGTCTCCGAGGGCGTCAACCGCACCCGCGAGGAGGGTGACGTCGGCGTCCTGCTGATCACCCACTACACGCGGATCCTCCGCTACATCACACCCGACTTCGTGCACGTGTTCGTCAACGGCAAGGTCGTCGACGAGGGCGGCAAGGAGCTCGCCGACAAGCTCGAGGCAGAGGGCTACGCCGCCTACGTCAAGGGCTCGAAGGAGACCGCGAAGGCATGACCTCGACCGCCTCGCGTCCCACGGGGACGCGTGTCCCGCTGCCCCTGGACGTCGAGGCGATCCGGGCGGACTTCCCGATCCTGTCGCGCACCGTGCGCGACGGGAAACGGCTGGTCTACCTCGACTCCGGCGCCACCGCGCAGAAGCCCCGCAGCGTCCTCGACGCCGAGCGCGACTTCTACGAGCGGATCAACGCCGCCCCGCACCGCGGCGCGCACCAGCTGGCCGAGGAGGCCACCGGCGCGTACGAGTCGGCGCGGGCGCGGATCGCGGCCTTCATCGGCGCCTCCGCCGAGGAGGTCGTCTTCACCCGCAACTCCACCGAGGCGATCAACCTCGTGGCGTACTCGCTGTCCAACGCGGTGACCGCCAAGGACCCGGCGCACCGCCGGTACGCCGTCGGCCAGGGCGACGAGATCGTCGTGACCGAGATGGAGCACCACGCCAACCTGGTGCCCTGGCAGCAGCTGTGCGAGCGCACCGGGGCGACCCTGCGCTGGCTCGGGCTCACCGACGACGGCCGGCTGGACCTGTCCGACCTGGACACCGTGGTCAACGAGCGGACCAAGCTCGTCGCGGTCACCCAGCAGTCGAACATCCTGGGCACGATCAACCCGCTCGGGCCGATCACGGCGCGGGCGCGGGAGGTCGGCGCGCTGGTGCTGGTCGACGGCGCGCAGTCGGTGCCGCACCAGCCGGTCGACGTCGCGGCGCTCGGCGCGGACTTCCTGGTGTTCTCCGGCCACAAGATGCTCGGGCCCACCGGCATCGGCGTGCTGTGGGGCCGCTACGACGTCCTCGACGCGCTGCCGCCGTTCCTCACCGGCGGGTCGATGATCGAGGTCGTGCGGATGGAGGGCAGCACCTTCATGCCGCCGCCGCAGCGGTTCGAGGCCGGCGTGCCGATGACCGCCCAGGCCATCGGCCTCGGCGCCGCCGTCGACTACCTGCAGGCGCTCGGCATGGCGAACGTGCAGGCGCACGAGGAGGCGCTGACCGCCTACGCGCTCGAGCAGCTGCAGGCGGTCCCCGGCGTCACCGTGATCGGCCCGCCGGACACCGTCGCCCGCGGCGGCGCGGTGTCCTTCACCGTCGAGGGCATCCACCCGCACGACGTCGGCCAGGTCCTCGACGACGTCGGCATCGCCGTCCGGGTGGGGCACCACTGCGCGTGGCCGGTGGTCCGGCGCTACGGCGTCCCGGCCACCACCCGGGCCACCTTCTACGTGCACACCGGGTACGACGACGTCGACGCGCTCGTGGAAGGCGTGCGGGCCGCGCAGCGTTTCTTCGGTGTGACGCCGGAGGAGGCAACCGCCTGATGCAGCTCGAGTCGATGTACCAGGACATCATCCTGGACCACTACCGCAACCCCCACGGCCGCGGACTGCGCGACCCGTTCGACGCCGAGGTGCACCACGTCAACCCGACCTGCGGGGACGAGGTGACCCTGCGGGTGCACCTGGACGGCGAGACGATCGCCGACGTGTCCTACGAGGGCATGGGCTGCTCGATCAGCCAGGCCTCGGTCTCGGCGATGTACGACCTCGTCGTCGGCCGCCCGGTCACCGACGCGCTGGCCACCGGCGACTCGTTCATGACGCTCATGCAGTCCAAGGGCGACTCCACGGTGGCCGAGCAGCTCGAGGACGAGCTCGAGGACGCCGTCGCCTTCGCCGGGGTGTCGAAGTACCCCGCCCGCATCAAGTGCGCGCTGATGAGCTGGATGGCCCTCAAGGACGCCTCCGCCCGCGCGCTGGCCGCCACCCCCACTGGAGGACAGGCATGAGCGAGACCACCGAGAACACCGCCCCCGAGCTCCCGGCCTACAAGTCGGCGCTGCTCGAGGACGTCGAGGAGGCCATGCGCGACGTCGTCGACCCCGAGCTGGGGGTCAACGTCGTCGACCTGGGCCTGGTCTACGGCATCGACGTCGCCGAGGACGGCGACTCGCAGGTCGCCGTCCTGGACATGACGCTCACCTCGGCGGCCTGCCCGCTGACCGACGTCATCGAGGACCAGGCGCGCGCCGCGCTGACCGGCGGCCCCGGCCCCGGCCTGGTCGACGACGTCCGGATCAACTGGGTCTGGATGCCGCCGTGGGGTCCGGACAAGATCACCGACGACGGGCGCGAGCAGCTGCGCGCCCTCGGCTTCCGGGTCTGATCGAGGGACCGTCTGCCCCGCACGACACGCTCCGCGTGCCGCGGGACCCCGCGGCCGCGCCGGACCAGCCCGACTGAGGGTCCGCGATCCCCTCGCCGGACTCCTCGATGGGCCCCCGGGGACGACCCGGCGGCCCACGCGAGCGTCGTGACACTGCCCGCGCCCCTCGGGGCGCGGGCAGTCCTCGTCGGGGGGACCGTCCGGCACGTCGTCGCCGCCGACGTCGACCCGGACCGGGTCGCCCGCCGGTGGCCCCGGACCGGCCGGCCCTGCCGCTGGGCGCCCGCTCCTCTCGCCGCTGCGCGCGTTCCCGAGCCCGGGCCACCGGGCGGTGTGCGCGGAGTCGCTGTCCGGCTCCCGAGCCGGGCGCGGGTTGTCCGTGGCGCACCATCGGGTAGGGCGCCAGCGGGCTGCGCACTCCGCCCGAGGAGGACGGCATGAACGAGACCTTCCGGCTGGGCCGCATCGCCGGCATCCGGGTCGGCGTCAACGCCAGCGTCCTGGTGATCGTGGCGATCATCGCCGCCGGCCTGGCACTGGGGCGCTTCCCCCTGGTGCTGCCCGGCCGCAGCGGCCTCGCGTACGCGGCCGCCGCCCTGGTGGCCGCGGCCGCCTTCCTCGCCTCGCTCCTCGCGCACGAGCTGGCCCACGCGGTGGTCGCCCGGCGCAACGGCGTGGAGGTCGAGGGCATCACGCTGTGGCTGCTGGGTGGGGTGGCCCGGCTGCGCGGCGGCGCACGGACCCCCGGGGCGGAGTTCCGCATCGCCGGCGTCGGCCCGCTGACCAGCCTCGTCCTCGGCGGGCTGGCCATGGCGGCCGCCGTCCTGGCGCGGGTCGCCGGCGCCGGCGGGCTGCCCGTGGCCGTCCTGGACTACCTCGCGGTCATCAACGTCTCGCTGGCCCTGTTCAACCTCGTCCCGGCGGCCCCGCTCGACGGCGGGCGGCTGCTGCGGGCGCTGCTGTGGTGGCGGCGCGGGGACCCGTGGTCCTCGGCGGTGACGGCGTCCCGGGCGGGGCGGTTCTTCGGGTTCGCGCTCGTCGCCCTCGGCGCCCTGCAGCTGGTCACCGGCCGCGGCCTGGGCGGGCTGTGGCTGGGTCTGATCGGCCTGTTCCTCGTCAACGCCGCGACCGCCGAGGAGCAGCAGGCCCGCGCGTCCGCACGGCTGGGCGGGCTGCCGGTGGGCCGGGTGATGAGCGGCCCGGTGCTGACCGCCGACCCCGACCAGCCGGTCGACCGATTCCTGTACGAGGTGGCCCTGGCGCACCGGTTCAGCACCTACCCGCTGGTCGGCCCCGGCGGGGCGCTGGTCGGTCTCGTGACCCTCAACCGGCTGCGGTCGGTACCGGCATCCGCCCGGGCGACGACGCGGCTGCGTGACGTCGCCTGCCCGCCGTCGGAGGTCCCGACCGCCCGCCCGGAGGAGCCACTGCTGGACCTGCTGGGGCGCATGGAGGGCTGCAGCGACGGGCGAGCCGTGGTGCTCGACGGCGGCCGCGTGGTCGGCGTCGTGTCCCCGAGCGACGTCACGCGGACCCTGCAGCTGGCCGACCTGGCCGCGGCCGGCCGGTACCCCGGCGCCGGTGGGGGAGCCGACGTCGCCCGGGTGCCGGGCCCCGGACCCGGCTGACCACCGGCCGGGGGTCAGCGCATCTCCGACAGCCGCGCGCCGAAGCCCGCGACCGGGCGCAGCTCGCGGCGGGCGCCGAGGGCCAGCAGGCCCGCGCCGGCGACGAGGACCCCGGCCAGCGGCAGCGGCAGGGCCTCCACCGCCAGCCCCACGCCGAGCGCGACCGCCGTGGCCGCGCCGACGACCAGCGGCGCCCGCACCGCGGCGCGCGCACCGAGCGCCATGACCGCGGCCGCGGCGAGCAGCACCAGCAGCGGGCGCAGCGCGCCGGGCTGCACCACCGCGGCCACCGTCGACGGCGCCGCCGCGGCCACCAGACCCGGACCCCACACCGGCCAGGACGGGCCGTCGAACAGGCGCGGCCCGGCCGCCACCAGCAGCGCCGCGGCGGCCGGCAGGCTCCAGGCCTCGACCACGGCCGTGCCGGTCAGCGCGGCCAGCGTCCACCCCGCAGCGCCCAGCTCCAGCGCGCCGGTGCGCCAGGCCGCCTCGGCCTCGCCCCCTCGGGCCGCCGGCGCCGCCCAGGCGCAGACCAGCACGCCCTGCACGGCCAGCTGCGCCGCGAGCGGACCCCACGCGGCGGAGACGGCCAGGACCACCAGCGCCGCACCCGCGCAGACGGCGCCGACCGTGCCGGTCGCACCGCGGACGTCGGCGGCCAGCGCGGGCCGGGCGGCCAGCGTTCCGGCGAACAGCCCGGTGAGCGCCGCGGCGGCCGCGCCGGCGGAGAGCAGCCCCGCCGGCACCGCGAGCAGCGCCGCGGCCGCGAGGCAGCCGACGGCCGCGGGCAGCGCCCGGGCCCGCTCGTCCCGGCGGGCCGCCGCGACACCGGCCGCGGGCAGCGCGATCAGCACCAGCAGCGCGACCAGGGCCGGCCAGCGCGCGGCCGCGACCAGCTGGGCCACCGCCGGCACCACCAGGACGAGCCCCGCGGCGGTCGCGGCGGGCAGCAGCAGCCCCCGGCGCCAGCCGGTCAGCGTGGCCGCGGCCACGCTCGCGAGCAGCACGCCGAGCCAGCCCGCGAGCGGGAGCGGGACCGGCCCGTCGGTGGACAGCGCCGCACCCACCGCCCCGCCGGCGACCAGGCCCGCGACCCCGGGGACCAGCCGCGGCGGCCCGAGCAGCGGCTCGACCGCGCGCTCCAGCCGCACGAGCAGCAGCCCGGCCGCCGCGGCGACGGTCAGGCCGGCCGCGACCCAGCGGGCGGCGCCGGCACCGGTGGCGGCGCCGACCAGCCCGCCGGCTGCCCCGGCGACGAACCAGGGCGCGGTGGTCACCAGGGCGACGCGGGCCAGCGGGCGCCGCGCCGTCAGGGTGACCGCGAGCCCGGCCAGCGCGACGCCGAGCAGCAGCGCGGTGCGCGGCAGGCCCGCGGGCACCAGGGCGAGCGACCGCAGGGCCGCCACCTGCAGCGCCAGCCAGGCGCCGAGCGGCCAGCTCAGCGGCCGGGGGAGCAGCACCCGCAGGCTGAGCAGCAGGACGGCCAGGCCCAGCGCCGGCAGCGGCCCGCCGTCGGCGGTGCGCTCCCCGCCGGCGGCTCCGGTCAGCGCGAGTGCGACCGCGGCCGCGGCGCACGCCTCCTCGGTGCTGCGCAGCCGGGCCCGGGCGGCCCACGCCGCGGCGCACGCGGCGACCAGCGCCAGCAGCAGGACGCCGATCCGGGCGACCCCGCCCGCCAGCGACGGCCCGGCCAGCGCCGTGGCCACCAGCAGGACCACCCCGACGCCGAGGATCACCTGCGGCGGCCGCAGCCGGGCGGGCAGCGAGGGCAGGGGCGGGCCGGGATCGACGCGGGCCGCTCCCGGCGGGCCCGCGTAGGGCAGGGGTGGCAGCGGCGCGCCCGTCATCGCCGTCCCCCCTCGCGCCCGGCCGTCGGGCCTCACGCTAGGGGCGGTCAGCGCATCTGCGCGACCCAGGCCACCGCCTCCCGTGCCTGCTGCCGGCGCCGCTCGTAGGTGGCCCCGACGACCAGCAGGAGCAGGCCCGCGGTGGCCAGCGTGACCCAGCGCGGCACGAGCGGCGCGTAGGGCGCCAGCCGGCCGAGCGTCACCACCAGCAGGGCACCGGCCCCGAGGACGAACGGCGCCTGCCGGTGGGTGAGCGCCCCCGCGACGGTCAGCCCGGCCGCCGCGGCGACCACCCCGACCAGCCGCAGCGGCGCCGGGTCGGCCACGGCGACGACCGCCGACGGCAGCAGCGCGACGGCCACCGCGGCGCCCTCGGCGGCCCAGGAGGCTGCTCCCGTGCGCAGCGCCGGGAGCGCGAGCAGCAGCAGCCCCGCCGCGGCCGGCAGCGTGTAGACCTCCGGCGTGCGGATCTCCGCACCCGCCGCGGCGATCCACCCGGCGAGCACGAGGTCGGCCACCGCGAGGACGGCGGCGAGGCGGCGCCGGGCGACGACGGCGTAGCAGCCGGCGGCCGCCCCGGCCACGGCGAGGTCGACCGCGACCTGCCCCCACGCCCCGGCGCTGCCGGCGGTGATCCCGGCGGCCACGGCGAGGACCGCGCCGGTGCCTGCGGCGGCGACCTCCTCGGGCCGCGCGGCGCGGGCCGTGGCGACGGCGAACGCGGCGGCGGCGACGAGCGCGAGCAGGAGGCCCGCGACCCCGGGGGAGAGCAGGCCACCCCCCGAGGCGATCAGGACGGCACCGCCGGGTGCGGCCAGCGCGGTCCCGGTCGCCGCGGCGCGGACCCCGGGGCGCAGCACCGCGGCGAGGACGGCCGGGACGGCGGCGGCCAGCACCAGCAGGGCCAGCGGCGCGGGGTGGTCGCCGTCGGCGAGGACGCCGGCGCCGGCGGCGGTCAGCGCGCCCCCGCCGGCGAGCAGCGCCGCCGGCGCGGACCCGGCGACCGACGGCGGCGCGGCGGTGGTGAGCAGGACCAGGCCCAGCCCGCCCGCCGCGACGGTCCCCGCCACACCGAGCCCGCTCAGCGACCCGGCCAGGGCCAGGGCCGCGACCCCCGCCGCGCCGGCCGCGGCGGCGCGCGGCTCCGGCAGGAACGGCGCCAGCCGCGGCTCCCGCAGCAGGGCGCCGGCGACGGCCGCGGCCACCACGAGGACGCCGGTGGCGACCCACCCGTCGACCGCACCGCCGTCCCAGGCCAGCGGGACGCCGAGGAGCACCCCGGCGCCTCCGGTCAGGGCGCCCAGCCCGAGCGCGACCCGCTGCAGGGCCGGGCGCAGCAGGAGCAGCGCCAGGACGTCGACCAGCGCGGTGGCGAGCAGGACCGCGACCCCCGCGCCGCCGTCGGCCACCCCGAGGGGCAGCAGCAGCCAGCCGGCCGGCTGGGCGGCGAGCAGGGCGACCAGCGGCCAGGTGACCGTGCTGCGCGTGCCGCGGCCGAGGGCCAGGGCCACGGCCGCGACCGCGACGCAGGACAGCCCGCCCCACAGCCGGGGCGGCACGGCGTCGGCACCCCAGAGGCCGAGCGCGTGCGCGGCGGCGAGGTCGACCGCCAGCAGCGCGGCCCCGGCGCCGGCCAGCGCCTCCTCGGTGGCCCGCAGGCCGCGGCGGGCGCTCCACGCCGAGGCCGCGCAGGCGGCGGCGGTGACCGTGGCCATGACCGCGGCCTGGAAGGTCACGCCCAGCCGGCTCCAGGCCACCGCCACGAACGCGATGGCCGCGGCGACCACGAGCAGCGCGCCCAGGCCCAGCAGCACCTGCTGCGGGCTCAGCCGCCGCCGCGGGGACGGTGGCTGCGGGAGCGGTGGCGTACCGGGCGGCGCCACGGGCGCGGGCGGCGGCGCCCAGGCGGGGGCCGGAGCGGGCGCGGGCGCGGGCGCCCAGGCCGGGGCCGGAGCGGGCGGAGGGGCGGGGGCCGGGCCCGGGGCCGCGGCGCGCAGGGTGGCCACCAGGGCGTCCCGCTCGCGGGCGAACTCGTCGATGGTCGCGCCGAGCCGGGCCACCACCGTGGCCGCCTGCGCGACGGCGGGCAGGCCGCACGTCCCGCAGGGCGCCGGGGCGGGCGCGGCCGGCGTGCCGCAGACGGGACAGGGCAGACCCCAGGAGGGCCCGGACCAGGAGGGATCGGTCACGGGCGGATGGTGACGCGCCGCGGGCGCCGGCGGTAGCGATCTCGCCCGGACTGTGGACGGACGGGGGTGCCGTGGACGTCACCCGGCAATCCGCTCCGGTTCCGGGACGAGAGGGCCTACCCTGGGATCAGTGATCACGACGACCGGCCTCGAACTGCGCGCCGGCGCCCGCATCCTCCTCAGCGACGTCAGCCTGCGCGTGCAGCCGGGCGACCGCATCGGTCTGGTCGGGCGCAACGGCGCCGGCAAGACCACCACGCTCACCACGCTCGCGGGTGAGCGCCTGCCGCACGCCGGCAAGGTCGAGGTGACCGGCGAGATCGGCTACCTCCCGCAGGACCCGCGCAGCGGCGACCTCGACATCACCGCCAGCGACCGCGTGCTGTCCGGCCGCGGCCTCGACGTCCTCAAGGCCCAGCTGGTCAAGGCGCAGGTCGCCATGGCCGAGCCCGCCGACGACGCCGAGCGCGACCGCGCCGTCCGCCGGTACGGGCGGCTCGAGGACCAGTTCGCCGCGCTGGGCGGGTACGCCGCCGAGAGCGACGCCGCGCGCATCTGCACCGCCCTCGGCCTGCCCGACCGGGTCATGGGCCAGCCGCTGCGCACCCTGTCGGGCGGCCAGCGGCGGCGCGTGGAGCTCGCCCGCATCCTGTTCTCGGACGCCGAGACGCTGCTGCTCGACGAGCCCACCAACCACCTCGACGCCGACTCGATCGCCTGGCTCAAGACGTTCCTCGCCGCGCACAAGGGCGGGCTGATCGTCATCAGCCACGACGTCGAGCTGCTCGACGCCGTCGTCAACAAGGTGTGGCACCTGGACGCCAACCGGGCCACCGTCGACGTCTACAACCTCGGCTGGAAGCCCTACCTCGCCCAGCGGGAGACCGACGAGCGGCGCCGCAAGCAGGAGCGGGCCAACACCGAGCGCAAGATCGACGCGCTGACCGCGCAGGCGGACAAGATGCGCGCCAAGGCCACCAAGGCCAGGGCCGCGCAGAGCATGGACAAGCGCGCCGCGCGGCTGGCCGCCGGGCTGGAGGAGGTCCGCGTCCAGGACCGGGTGGCCAAGCTGCGGTTCCCGACGCCGGCGCCGTGCGGGCGGACCCCGCTCACCGCGGAGGGGCTGTCCAAGAGCTACGGCTCGCTCGAGGTGTTCACCGACGTCGACCTCGCCGTCGACCGGGGCGCGCGGGTCGTCGTCCTCGGGCTGAACGGGGCGGGGAAGACGACGCTGCTGCGGATGCTGGCCGGCACCGAGGTCCCCGACACCGGCGAGGTGCTGCCGGGCCACGGGCTGCGGATCGGCTACTACGCGCAGGAGCACGAGACGCTCGACCACGACCGCTCGCTGCTGGAGAACATGCGCGCGGCCGCGCCGCAGAGCACCGACACCGAGCTGCGGCGCATCCTCGGCGCCTTCCTCTTCTCCGGCGACGCCGCCGACCAGCGCGCCGGCACGCTGTCCGGCGGGGAGAAGACCCGGCTGGCGATGGCCACGCTCGTCGTCTCCGGCGCCAACGTGCTGCTGCTCGACGAGCCGACCAACAACCTCGACCCGGCCAGCCGCGAGCAGGTGCTCGACGCGCTGCGCACCTACACCGGCGCCATCGTGCTGGTCACACACGACGAGGGCGCGGTCCGCGCGCTCGACCCGGACAAGGTCATCCTGCTGCCCGACGGCACCGAGGACGCCTGGAGCGAGGACCTCGCCGACCTCGTGGAGCTCGCGTAGCGCTCCTGGCGGCCGGGACGACGGGCGGCGCAGCGCTGGACCTGCCCGGTGCCGGCGTGGTGGACGTCCTCGTCGCGGCGCAGCCGCGGGCGTCCACCACCGTCGCCGGCCACGGCACCCACCCGAGGGTGCTCGCGGACGTCGAGGCGGCGTCGGTCGAGGACCTCGAGGAGGCGCTCACCGGGGCGTGGCCGAGCCGCGCCCCGCGCCGGCTGCGCGGGCACCTGCCCGGCGGGTGACCGTCCGGGCCGGCCCTCCGCGCCCGCCGCGGGACGGCTCGCCGGGAAGTTGTCATTCGCGTGGCCGAGCCGCGCGGGCTGGGTGATCATCGGTGCGGGAGGCCGGCGTCACGGGGACGGCGGCACCACGCGAGCCAGCACCCGACCGGGCCGGCACCCCTCGCCGGTCCCGGCGGCTGCGACGGAGGGGAGTCATGGCCGACTCGAGCACGGACCTCGGCAAGGGCAAGCGCATCACCGGTGGGGACCGCACCACCCTGGCGGACGAGCTGAAGAAGCGGTACGACGGCGGGGAGAGCATCCGCTCCCTGGCCACCTCGACGAACCGGTCCTACGGGTTCGTGCACCGGCTCCTGTCGGAGTCCGGTGCCACGCTGCGCAGCCGTGGCGGGGCGAACCGGAACAGCAAGAAGACCGCGTGACGGCGGCCGACGCCGACGGCTGGGTCCGCACCAGCCGGGACGGCGCCGTCCTCACCGTCACGCTCGACCGACCCGACCAGCTCAACGCCCAGACGCCGGCCACCTGGGCGGCGCTGGCGGCCGTGGGCGCCTCGCTCGACGACGACGTGCGCGTGGTCGTCGTGCGGGGCAGCGGCCGCTCCTTCTCCGCCGGCCTGGACCGCAGCCTGTTCGGCGCCGACCCGTCGACCCCCGGCGGGCTCGGCGAGCTGGGCACGATGCCGGCCGAGCTCGCCCAGGAGCGGATCCGCGGGTACCAGGGCGGCTTCCGGTGGCTGCGCTCGCCGGGGATCGTCTCGGTGGCCGCGGTGCAGGGGCACGCGATCGGCGCCGGCGCGCAGCTGGCGCTCGCCTGCGACCTGCGGGTGATGACCGACGACGCGTCGCTGCGGCTCCCCGAGGCGACGCTCGGCCTCGTCCCCGACCTCACCGGCACGAGCACGCTGGCGGAGCTGGTGGGCTACGCGCGGGCGATGGAGGTCTGCGTGACCGGCCGGCCGGTGCCGGCGGCGGAGGCGCTGGCGTGGGGCATCGCGAACGCCGTCGTCCCGGCCGCGGAGCTCGACGGGGCGGTGGCGACGCTGGTCGCCGCGCTCACCGCGCCACCGGCGGGAGCGGTCCGGGAGACCGCGGCGCTGGTGCGCTCGGCCGTCCGCAACCCCCCGGAGGCGCAGGACGCGGCCGAGCGGGCCGCGCAGTCCCGGCGGCTGGCCGAGCTGGCGGGGCTGGCGCGCCGCTGAGGGATCCGGAACAGGAGGGGACCGGCCGCTGTTGGACCGGCGGCCGGTCCCCGTCCGGCCGTGAGGAGGTCGCGTCGTGAGCAGTCCCATGACCTCCATGGCGGCGATGCGCTCGTTCCGCCGGGACCCGTCGGTCACCTCGCGGCCGCTGCCGAAGGGCACCGTGCGCCGCATCCTCGGCGTCGCCCGGCCCTACCGGCGCGAGCTCACGTTCTTCCTGCTGCTGGTGGTCGGCTCCTCGGTCATCGGCGTGCTCACCCCGCTGCTGGCCGGCGACATCGTCAACCGGATCGCCCGCCTCGACGGCACCGCCGGCGGCATCGTCCGCATCGCGCTGTTCATCGCCGGCCTGGCGGTGGTCGACGCCGCGATCTCGGTGGCCACCCGCTGGTACTCCGCCCGGATCGGCGAGGGCGTCATCTACGACCTGCGCAGCCGGGTGTTCGAGCACGTGCAGCGGATGCCGGTCGCGTTCTTCACCCGCACCCAGACCGGTGCGCTGGTCAGCCGGCTCAACAACGACGTCGTCGGCGCGCAGCAGGCGTTCACCTCGACGCTGTCCGGCGTCGTGTCCAACGTGATCGGACTGGTGCTCACCGCCGGTGTCATGTTCACGCTGTCCTGGCAGATCACCCTGCTCTCGCTGGTGATGGTGCCGCTGTTCGTGCTGCCCGCGCGGCGGATCGGCCGGCGGCTGCAGGAGATCACCCGGGAGTCCTACGGGCTCAACGCGTCGATGAACGCGACGATGACCGAGCGGTTCAACGTCGCCGGGGCGCTGCTGGTCAAGCTGTTCGGCCGGCCCGACACCGAGGCCGAGAGCTTCCGCGGCCGCGCGGCGCGGGTGCGCGACATCGGCGTCCTGTCGGCCATGTACGGCCGCACCTTCTTCACCGCGCTGACCCTGGTGGCGGCGCTGGCCACCGCGCTGGTCTACGGCCTGGGCGGCTGGCTGGCCTTCGACGGGTCGCTGTCGCCGGGCGACGTCGTCGCGCTGGCGCTGCTGCTGTCCCGGCTGTACGGTCCGCTGACCGCGCTGTCGAACGTCCGGGTCGACGTCATGAGCGCGATGGTCAGCTTCGACCGGGTCTTCGAGGTGCTCGACCTCGCGCCGATGATCGCCGAGGCGCCCGGCGCCGTCCCGGTGCCGGCCGGCGACCGGTCGATCGAGTTCGACGCCGTCTCCTTCAGCTACCCGGCCGCCACCGACGTGTCGCTGGCCTCGCTGGAGGACGTGTCGCTGCCCGAGCACGGCGGCCCGACGGCGGTGCTGCACGACGTGTCGTTCCGGGTCGAGCCCGGGCAGATGGTGGCGCTGGTCGGGCACTCGGGTGCCGGCAAGTCGACGATCGTCAACCTGGTGCCGCGGCTGTACGACGTGACCGGGGGCGCGGTGCGGGTCGGCGGGCTCGACGTCCGGGAGGCGACGCTGGCGTCGCTGCGCGACGCGATCGGGGTCGTCAGCCAGGACGCGCACCTGTTCCACGACACCATCCGCGCCAACCTGCTCTACGCCCGCCCGGACGCCACCGAGGAGCAGCTGTGGGCGGCGCTGACCGGTGCCCGGATCGCCGCGCTCGTGGCGGCGCTGCCCGACGGCCTGGACACCGTCGTCGGCGACCGCGGCTACCGGCTCTCGGGCGGGGAGAAGCAGCGGCTGGCCATCGCGCGGGTGCTGCTCAAGGCGCCGGGGATCGTCATCCTCGACGAGGCGACCGCGCACCTGGACAGCGAGTCCGAGGTGGCGGTGCAGCACGCGCTGGACACCGCGCTGACGGGCCGGACGTCGCTGGTGATCGCGCACCGGCTGTCCACGATCCGCAGCGCCGACCAGATCCTCGTGGTCGACGACGGTCGCATCGCGGAGTCGGGCACTCACGAGGAGTTGCTGGCGCTCGGGGGCCGCTACGCCGACCTCTACCGGACCCAGTTCGCCGACGGCGAGCGTCGGACGGTCGGCGCGGCGTAGCAACTAGCGTTCCTCCTGCCCCAGCTGCACCAGGAGGAGCTCCGTGACGTCCGCGCACCCGTACGACGCCCAGATCCGCGCCCTCTACGCCGACTTCGTCGACGGCTGGAACCGGCGCAGCGGCGCGGCGGTGGCCGCGGTCTTCGCCGACGACGGCGACATGATCGGCTACGACGGGACGTCGGTGAGCGGCCGGCTGTCGATCGCCTCGGACCTGCGGCGGGTGTTCGGCAGCCACCCGACGGCGACCTACGTGGCCGTGGTCCGCTCGGTGCGCGCGGTCACTGACGGCGTGGCCGTACTGCACGCGCACGCCGGGATGATCCCGCCGGGGGAGGACGACGTGGACCCGGGGCTGCACAGCATCCACACGCTGGTCGCCGTCGACGAGGGCGGCGGACGCTGGAAGACCACGCTGTTCCAGGCGACGCCGGCCGCGTGGCTGGGCCGCCGCGACGCCCGGGACGCGCTGACCCAGGAGCTGCGCGGGCTGCTCGCCACCGCCCGGTGAGCGTGCTGGTGGCGGCCGCGGACCTCCTGGCGGGGCCGGACCTCCCGGCGGGCCCGGACCTCCCGGCGGGGCCGGACCTCCCGGCGGGGCGGCGGCCGGTGCTGCTCGACGTCCGCTGGGCGCTGGGTGACCCGCACGGCCGGGAGCGGTACCTGGCCGGCCACCTCCCGGGCGCGGTGTTCGTCGACCTGGAGACCGAGCTCGCCGCACCGCCGTCGGCCGCCGGGGGCCGGCACCCCCTGCCGTCGCCTGCGGCCCTGCAGGCCGCGGCCCGGCGGTGGGGCATCCGGTCCGGCGACGCCGTCGTCGCCTACGACGCCACCGGCGGGCAGGCCGCCGCGCGGGCGTGGTGGCTGCTGCGCTGGGGCGGGCTGACCGACGTCCGGCTGCTCGACGGCGGCCTGGACGCCTGGGTCGCGGCCGGCGGGGAGCTGGAGACCGGCGACGTCGTCCCGGAACCCGGCGACGTCGTGCTGACCGGCGGCCGCATGCCGACCCTCACCGCCGACGAGGCCGCGGCGCTCCCCGCGCGCGGCGGGGTGCTGCTCGACGCGCGGGCCGGCGAGCGCTACCGCGGCGAGCGCGAGCCGGTGGACCCGCGGGCCGGGCACGTGCCGGGCGCGGTGAGCGCGCCGACGGGGGAGAACCTGCGGGCGGACGGCCGGTTCCGGACCGACCTGGCCGAGCGGTTCGCCGCGCTCGGCGTCCGGCCGGGGACGGCGGTCGGCGTCTACTGCGGCTCGGGCGTGACCGCCGCGCACGAGGTGGCGGCGCTCGTCGAGGCGGGCGTCGAGGCGGCGCTGTGGCCGGGCTCCTGGTCCCAGTGGTCGGCCGACCCGTCCCGCCCGGTCGCCACCGGCCCCTGAGGCACCCTCCTAGCCCTGACGGCTCCCGATCGCGGCGTCGTAGCGGTCGAGCAGGACGGCGGCGATGCGCTCGTCGGGCAGCAGGGGAGCGGTGACGACGTCGGCGCCGGCCTCGGCCAGCCTGCCGTGGAAGTGGCCGGGCGCGAGCAGGTAGGCGGCGACGACGACCCGCTCGGCGCCGGCCTTCCGCGCGGCGGCGACCGCGTCGGCGACCGGGGGCTGCGCGGCCGAGCCGTAGCCGGTGGTGACGGGGCCGGCCCAGGAGCGCTGCAGGAGGTCGGCGGTGTCCTCGACGTCGGCCACCGACCGCGGGTCACTGGAGCCCGCGGCGGCGAGGACCACGGCGGTGAGGGGGTCGCGCGGGTCGGCGCCGGCCTGCACCAGCCGGTCGGAGAGGACGTCGGCCAGCCGCGGGTCGGGGCCCAGCGGGCGGGCGGCGACGGCGGACTCGTGCGCGGCCACGGCGCCCGCGATGTCGACGTGCACGTGGTACCCGCCGGACAGCAGCAGCGGCACGACGACGGCCGGCCGCCCCTCCGCGGCGAGGCCCGCGACGACGTCGACCACCGTGGGCGGCTGCACGTCGACGAAGGCGGCCGTCGTCACCAGCCCCGGGCGCAGCCGGCGCGCGGCCAGGGCCAGCTCGGCGACCAGCCGGCGCCCGGTCGGGTTGCGCGTGCCGTGCGCGCACGCGACGAGGACCGGAGCGTCGCTCACGGGGTGCGCAGGACGCCGCCGTCGACCGCCACCATCGTGCCGGTGACGTAGCCGGCGGCGGGGGAGAGCAGGAAGGCCGCCACCCGGCCGAACTCGTCGGGCTCGCCGACGCGGCGCAGCGGGATGCCGGCCTCGGTGCGCGCCCGCATCGCCGCCGGGTCGCCGGACGCGGCCTCGATGTCGGTGATCCGGTCGGTGGCGATCGTGCCGGGCATCAGCCCGACCACCCGGATCCCGCGCGGGCCGAGCTCGTCGGCCAGCGCCTTCGCGGTCATGGCCAGGCCCGGGCGCAGCGCGTTGGAGATGGCCAGGTGCCCGATCGGCTGGCGCACCGACGTCGACAGCACGAACCCGATCGCCGCCCCGGCGGACAGGTGCGGCTCCAGCGCCCGGACCAGCCGCAGGGGGCCGAGGAGCACACTGTCGACGGCGGCCCGCCAGTCGTCCTCCGCCGTCGTCAGCACCGTGCCCGGCGCCGGGCCGCCGACGGAGACCAGCACGCCGTCGACCCGGCCGAGCACCTCGAGCGCGCGGCCGACGAGCAGGTCGGCGGCGCCGGGGTCGGCGAGGTCGGCGGCCACCCCGGACGCGCCGTCGCCCAGCTCCGCCACGGCCGCGGAGACCGACTCGGGGGAGCGGGAGCTGACGAGGACCCGGGCCCCGTCGGCGACGAGGGCCCGGGCGGTCGCCAGGCCCAGCCCCCGGCTCGCGCCGGTGAGCAGGTACCCGCGACCGCCCAGGCCCAGGTCCATCGGGGGATCAGCCTCCGATCAGGCGTTGCGCAGCGAGCGGAGGACGTACTGCATGATCCCGCCGTTGCGGTAGTAGTTCGCCTCGCCGGGGGTGTCGATGCGGACGCGGGCGTCGAACTCCACGTCGCCCGCCTTCACCTTCACCGTGCGGGGCGTGCGGCCCTCGTTCAGCTCGGTGATCCCGGTGATCGTGAACTCCTCGTCGCCGGTCAGGCCGAGCGACTCGCGGTTCTCGCCCTCGGGGAACTGCAGCGGCAGCACGCCCATGCCGATGAGGTTGGAGCGGTGGATCCGCTCGTAGCTCTCCGCGATGACCGCCTTGACGCCGAGCAGCGCCGTCCCCTTGGCCGCCCAGTCGCGCGACGAGCCGGAGCCGTACTCCTTGCCGGCCAGCACGACCAGCGGGATGCCGGCCTCCTGGTAGGCGACGGAGGCGTCGTAGATCGTCGTCGTCTCGCCGGTCAGGTGGTTCTTGGTGACGCCGCCCTCGGTGCCGGGCACCAGCTGGTTGCGCAGCCGGATGTTGGCGAAGGTGCCGCGGATCATGACCTCGTGGTTCCCGCGGCGGGAGCCGTAGGAGTTGAAGTCGCGCCGCTCCACGCCGTGCTCGCGCAGGTACTTCCCGGCCGGGCTGTCGGCCTTGATCGACCCCGCGGGCGAGATGTGGTCGGTGGTCACCGAGTCGCCGAGCACCGCCAGCGCCCGGGCGCCGGTGATGTCCTGGACCGGGGCCGGCCGGTCCTGCATGCCCTCGAAGTACGGGGGCTTGCGGACGTAGGTGCTCTCGGCGTCCCACGAGAACGTGTCACCGGTGGGCGTGGGCAGGTTCTGCCACTGCTCGGTGCCGGCGAAGACGTCCTCGTAGCTGCGGCCGAACTGCTCGGCCGAGACCGCCTCGTCGATGACCCGCTGCACCTCGGCCGGCGAGGGCCAGATGTCGCGCAGGTACACGTCCTGGCCGTCCTTGCCCTTGCCCAGCGGCTCGGACGTGATGTCGACGTCCATCGAGCCGGCCAGCGCGTAGGCGATGACCAGCGGCGGGCTGGCCAGGTAGTTCATCTTGACGTCGGGGTTGATCCGGCCCTCGAAGTTCCGGTTGCCCGACAGCACCGAGACGACGGCGAGGTCGGCCTCGTTGACCGCGGCCGACACCGGCTCCGGCAGCGGGCCGGAGTTGCCGATGCAGGTGGTGCAGCCGTAGCCGACCAGGAAGAAGCCGAGCTTCTCCAGGTACGGGGTGAGGCCGGACTTCTCGTAGTAGTCGGTGACGACCTTCGAGCCGGGCGCCAGCGTCGTCTTGACCCACGGCTTGGTCTGCAGGCCCGCCTCGACGGCCTTCCTCGCCAGCAGCGCCGCCCCGAGCATCACCTGCGGGTTGGAGGTGTTGGTGCAGGAGGTGATCGCGGCGATCACGACGTGGCCGTGGTCGACGAAGGTCTCGGTGCCGTCCTCGAGCACCACCCTGGTCGGCTTGTTCGGCCGGTCGGGCAGCGACTCGCCGGGCAGGTACGGGTGCGGCTTGCCGTCCTCGCCGTTGCCGTGGGCGAAGGGGCTCACCGGGTCCGACGCCGGGAACGACTCGGCCGAGGCCTCGTCGGCCGCGGACACCACGCCGTAGGGCTGCTCGTTCTGCGGGACGCCGGGCTTGCGGTCGTCGCCGCCGGTCTGGTCGTCGGCGACGTAGTCCGGCAGCGCGGCGCGGAAGGAGGCCTTGGCGTCCGACAGCGCGACGCGGTCCTGCGGCCGCTTCGGGCCGGCGATCGAGGGGACGACCGTGGACAGGTCCAGCTCGAGGTACTCGGAGAAGGCCGGCTCGCGCGACGGGTCGTGCCAGAGGCCCTGCTCCTTGGCGTAGGCCTCGACCAGGGCGACCTGCTCGGCCGAGCGGCCGGTGAGCCGCAGGTAGGCGATGGTCTCCTCGTCGATGGGGAACATCGCCGCGGTCGAGCCGAACTCCGGGCTCATGTTGCCGATCGTGGCGCGGTTGGCCAGCGGCACCGCGGAGACGCCCTCGCCGTAGAACTCGACGAACTTCCCGACGACGCCGTGCCGGCGCAGCATCTCGGTGATCGTGAGGACCAGGTCGGTGGCGGTGGAGCCCTCGGGCAGCTCGCCGGTCAGCTTGAAGCCGACCACGCGCGGGATGAGCATCGAGACCGGCTGGCCGAGCATCGCGGCCTCGGCCTCGATGCCGCCGACGCCCCAGCCCAGCACGCCCAGGCCGTTGACCATCGTGGTGTGCGAGTCGGTGCCCACGCAGGTGTCGGGGTAGGCGACGACGCGGTCGCCCTCCTGCCGCGGGAACACCACGCGGGCCAGGTGCTCGATGTTGACCTGGTGGACGATGCCCATGCCCGGGGGGACGACCTTGAAGTCGTCGAAGGCGCCCTGGCCCCAGCGCAGGAACTGGTAGCGCTCGCCGTTGCGCTGGTACTCGATCTCGACGTTGCGCTCGAACGAGTCCGGGGTGCCGAAGACGTCGGCGATGACCGAGTGGTCGATGACCAGCTCGGCCGGGGCGAGCGGGTTGATCTTGTTCGGGTCGCCGCCGAGCTCCGCCATGGCCTCGCGCATGGTGGCGAGGTCGACGATGCAGGGGACGCCGGTGAAGTCCTGCATGACCACGCGGGCCGGGGTGAACTGGATCTCCTGGTCGGGCTCGGCCGAGGGGTCCCAGTTCGCCAGCGCCCGGATGTGGTCGGCGGTGATGTCCGCGCCGTCCTCGGTGCGCAGCAGGTTCTCGAGGAGGACCTTCAGGCTGAAGGGGAGCCGGTCTGCGCCCTCGACCGCGTCGAGCCGGTAGATGTCGTAGTCGGTGCCGTCGACGCTGAGCGTCGACCGGGCTCCGAAGCTGTCCTTGCTGGCTGCCACTGCTTGCGCCTCACCCTCGAGAGTCCATCGGGCTTGAATGCCACCCCCCATCATCCCAGCCGCCTGCGGAGACGCACTGGTGAGGCGACCCTTCCCTTCCCCGGTGACGTCGCTCCCACCGGCGACCTACCGTGGGGCGCGTGACCGGCGCCGTCCCCGACCCGCTGCCCGCCTGGCTGGCGCAGGCCCGGCGGGTGACCGTCCTGACCGGCGCCGGGATCTCCACCGACAGCGGCATCCCCGACTACCGCGGCCCCAACGGCGTGTGGACCCGTGACCCGGACGCCGAGAAGCTCGTGACGCTGTCCTACTACGTCGCCGACCCGGAGATCCGGCGCAAGGCGTGGCGCATGCGCGCGGACGTGCGGGCGGCCACGATCGCCCCGAACGCCGGGCACCGGGCGCTGGCCGACCTGGAGCGGCAGGGCCGGCTGCGGGCGCTGCTCACCCAGAACGTCGACGGGCTGCACCAGGCCGCCGGGTCCTCGCCGCGGGCGGTGCTCGAGCTGCACGGCACGGTGCACGCGGTCGAGTGCCTGTCGTGCGGGGACCGGACGTCGATGGACGAGGCGCTGGCCCGCATCGACGCCGGCGACCCCGACCCGGCCTGCACCGTCTGCGGCGGCATCCTCAAGTCCGCGACGGTGAGCTTCGGGCAGGCCCTGGACGAGCGGGTCCTCGACGCCGCGGCCGCCGCCGCCGCGGACTGCGACGTCTTCCTCGCCGTCGGCACCTCGCTGGTCGTGTACCCGGTGGCCGGGCTGGTCGAGATCGCCGCCGCGCACGGCGCGCGGGTGGTCATCGTCAACGCCGAGCCCACGCCCTACGACGGGCTGGCCGACCTCGTCGTCCGCGAGCCCATCTCGACGGCGCTGCCGCGGCTGCTGGGGACGGCGTGACCCGGGCCGGACCGGAGGCGCGCCATCGGGCACCGGTGCTCGACGAGCTGCCGCGGCGGGCGCGCGTCCTGCGGACGCGGTGACCCTGCTCGTCGTCCACCTGGCGCTGACGGCGGCCTACGCCGGCTTCCAGTGGACCGTGCGGGCACTGGTCTACCCGCAGTTCGCGCAGGTCCCGGCCGCGGCGTTCCCGGCCTACGAGCGGGCGCACCAGCGGCGCGTGTCCCGGGTCGTGGGCCCGCTGTTCGCCGGGCAGGGCGTCACCACGCTGTGGCTGCTGGCCGCCCGGCCCGACGGCGTCCCGCTGCTGCCGGTGCTCGCGGGCGGCGCCTGCCTGGCCGTCGTCCTCGGCGTCACCGCGCTGCTCGCCGTGCCGCTGCACCGGCGGCTGGGCGAGGGGTTCGACGCCGGCGCGTTCGGCCGGCTGCTGCGGGCGGACACCGTCCGGGCGGTGGCCGCCACCCTCGGCACGGTCGCGGCCGGGTGGCTGCTGCTCGTCAGCGGCTAGCGTGACCCCGACCACGTCGAGCGGCTGACCGGCGCGCCGGCAGCCCTGGCCACCGGGAGCCCGGCATGCGCGTGCCCCTCACCACCCGCGACTTCCTCGACCGCGCCGAGCTGGTCTACGGCGACCGCGTCGGCGTCGTGGACGAACCGGACCAGCCCGCCCCGTCGGTGGGCGAGGTGACCTGGCGCGAGGTGGCCCGCCGCGGCCGCGCGCTGCAGGCCGGCCTCGACGCGCTCGGTGTGGGGGAGGGCGAGCGGATCGCTGTCGTCAGCCACAACGCCGCCCGGCTGCTCGAGGTGCTGCTCGCCGTCCCGTCGTCGGGGCGCGTGGCGGTGCCGGTCAACTTCCGGCTCAACCCCGAGGAGGTCTCCTACATCGTCGGGCACTGCGGCGCGCGCGTGCTGCTGGTCGACCCCGAGCTGGAGGCGAGCCTCAAGGGCGTCGAGGCCGAGCACCGGTTCACCACCGGCGAGGAGTACGAGCAGCTGCTGGCCTTCGACGCCGAGCCGCGGCCGTGGAGCGAGCCCGACGAGGACGCCACCGCCACGATCAACTACACGAGCGGGACGACGGCGCGGCCCAAGGGCGTGCAGATGACCCACCGGAACATCTGGGTCAACGCGGTCACCTTCGGCATGCACATGCAGGTCGGCGACCGCGACGTCTACATGCACACGCTGCCGATGTTCCACTGCAACGGCTGGGGCCTGCCGTACACGATGGCCGGCGTCGGCGCCCGCCAGGTGGTGCTGCGCAAGGTGGACGGCGCGGAGATCCTGCGCCGGGTCGAGCGGCACGGCGTCACGATGATGTCCGGCGCGCCGGCGGTGTGGAACGCCGTCCTCGACGCCGCCGCCGAGTGGGACGGCGAGGTCCCCGGCCGCGACCGGGTGCGCATCGTCGTCGCCGGGGCGCCGCCGCCGTCGCGGACGATCGCCCGGGTCGAGGCCGAGCTCGGCTGGGAGTTCAACCAAATCTACGGCCTCACCGAGACCGCGCCGCTGCTCACGATCAACCGGCCGCGCGCCGAGTACGACGAGCTCGACCCCGAGGAGCGCGCCAGGCGGCTGTCGCGCGCCGGCGTGCCGGCGATCGGCACCCGCATCGCGGTGAGCGAGTCCGGGGAGGTGCTGGCGCAGGGCAACACCGTGCTCGCCGGCTACTGGGAGAACCCCGACGCCTCCGCCGAGGCACTGGAGGGCGGCTGGTTCCACACCGGCGACGGCGGCAGCCTCGACGACGGCGGCTACCTGACGATCTCCGACCGCAAGAAGGACGTGATCATCACCGGCGGTGAGAACGTCTCCTCGATCGAGGTCGAGGACGCCGTCTTCAGCCACCCCGCCGTCGCCGAGGTCGCCGTCATCGGCATCCCCGACGAGAAGTGGGGCGAGCTGGTGACCGCGTTGGTGGTGCTCGCCGAGGGCGAGACGGCGACCGAGGCGGAGATCATCGCCCACTGCCGGTCCCGGCTGGCCGGCTACAAGGCCCCCAAGCGGGTCGAGTTCCGGGACGAGCTGGCCCGCACCGCCACCGGCAAGATCCAGAAGTTCAAGCTGCGCGAGCCGTTCTGGTCGGGGACCGGCGGCCGCCAGGTGAACTAGCGCGCTCCCCCCTAGGGGGGAGATCCGCCCGCCTGCCCCTCCGGAGGTCACCCGGACCGGTCGACAACCGGTCCGGGTGGCGCCCGCACGGGCGTCCGGAGACCAGCGCCCGGCCTGCGACGCCGGCGCACCGGGAGGGGTCGGCACGTGGGTACGGGTACGCGCACGCGACATCACCGCTGGGCGGTCCGGGCGGCGGGCACGGCGGTCGCCGGGCTGGTCGTCCTCGGGCTGGCGCCGGGCACCGCGTCGGCCGCGCCGAGCGACGCCGAGATCGCCGCCGCCGAGGCCGCCCGCGACGCGGCCGCCGCGCAGGTCGGCGTGCTCAGCGCCCAGCTGGCCCAGGCCGAGGCCGCCGCCGCGGAGGCGCACCAGGCCGCGCAGATCGCGCTGCAGGACTACGAGGAGACGCGGGCCGCCTACGAGGCCGCCCGCACGGCCGCCGACGCCGCCACGGCCGCCGCCGCGCAGGCCGACGCCGACCTCGCCGAGGGCCGCACGCAGGTCGCCCGCCACGCCCGCACGGTCTACATGCAGGGCAGCACCGCGCCCGGCGCCACCGCGCTGCTCTCCGCCGCCGGCCCCGCCCAGCTGGTCGAGCGCGCCGCGCTGCTCGAGGCGGCCGGCACCCACCGCGTCGACGTCGTCGGCGAGCTGACCGTGCTGCAGGAGCAGGCCACCCAGGCCCAGCAGCAGGCGCAGACGGCGTCCGTGCAGGCCGAGACGCTGCAGGAGCAGGCCGCCCAGGCGCTGGCCGGCGCGCAGGCCCAGGAGACCGCCTCCCGCGAGCAGAGCGCCGCGCTCGCCGAGCAGCGCGACGCCCTCGCCGCACAGGCCGAGGCCGCCGGGCAGCAGGTGGCCGGCATGCAGGCGGAGCAGGACGCCGCCGAGGCCGCGGCCGCCCAGGCCGCCGCGGCCGCCCGCCAGGCGGCGGCCGCCTCGGCGAGCCAGGCCGCGCCGTCGCCCGGCCCGGCCGGCAGCTCGTCCTCCTCGTCGTCGTCCTCGTCGGGCTCGTCGTCGGGCTCGTCCTCGAGCCGCCCGTCGTCGGGCGGGTCGTCGTCGGGCGGGTCGTCGAGCAGCAACCCGACGCCGCCGGCCACCACGACGGCCGGCGCGCCCTCCGGCTCGGCGGTGCAGACGGCCGTCGACGCGGCGCTGTCGCAGCGCGGCCTGCCCTACAGCTGGGGCGGTGGCGGCGCCAACGGCCCGTCCTACGGCATCCCGCCGGACACCCGGGTCTACGGCTTCGACTGCTCCGGGCTGACCGAGTACGCCTACGCCCAGGCCGGCATCCGGATCGGCGGCACCAGCCGCGACCAGTGGTGGCTCAACCGCGGCAAGACCGTCGCCCGGGCGGACCTACGCGCCGGTGACCTGGTCTTCTGGGCCAACGGCAGCTCGTACCTGGACATCTACCACGTGGCGCTCTACATCGGCGACGGCAAGGTGGTGCAGGCGCCGCAGAGCGGCGACGTCGTCCGGGTGTCGTCGATGTGGTACGGCAGCGACTACTTCGGAGCCGTGCGGCCGACCGCCTGAGGGAGGACCTCGCTGCCCCCCGCCGCTCGCAGGCCCGCGGCGGGACCCTGCGGGGAGGCCACGGGGAGCGGACGGGGCGAGAGTTCGGGGCGTCGGGCAGCCACGGGGGGAGCTGCCCGACGCAGGGGCCACGCTAGCAGCAGGGGCCCCGGCGGGGCAGGGGGAAGACCCGGCGCGCCGCGGCCTTCGTCCTCCGATCGGCGCGTCGCCCGGCGCGTCGCGCGGAGCACCCCGGGACGGGCGCCCGGCGTGCCAGCGCGCACGGCGGTCGGACTCCCGGCCGCGTGTAGGACACTGGCTCGTGGGACGGGCGAGAGGCCCCGTCACCGGCCCCCGTGTCGCTCCCGTGACGCGTCCGGAGGCCGCGGACCGGCACGACAGGGAGCCCTGTGACCACCGCCGCCAGCACCCCGCTCGAGAAGCCCGCCGGCGCACCGGTCCCGCCCTCGGTGGACGCCGCGCTGCTGGAGCGCGCGCTGTTCGAGATCAAGCGGGTCATCGTCGGCCAGGACCGGCTGGTCGAGCGGATGCTGGTGGCCCTGCTCGCCCGCGGCCACGTGCTGCTCGAGGGCGTGCCCGGCGTCGCGAAGACCCTCGCCGTCGAGACGCTGGCCACCGTCGTCGGCGGGAAGTTCGCCCGCCTGCAGTTCACCCCCGACCTGGTGCCGGCCGACATCCTCGGCACCCGCATCTACAAGGCCGGGCAGGACGCCTTCGACACCGAGCTCGGCCCGGTGTTCGCCAACTTCGTCCTGACCGACGAGATCAACCGCGCGCCGGCGAAGGTGCAGTCGGCGCTGCTGGAGGTCATGGCCGAGCGGCAGGTCTCCATCGGCGGCGTCACCCACCCGCTGCCCGACCCGTTCCTCGTGCTGGCCACGCAGAACCCGATCGAGTCCGAGGGCGTCTACCCGCTGCCCGAGGCCCAGCGCGACCGCTTCCTCATGAAGGTGCTCGTCGACTACCCGACGCCGGAGGAGGAGCGCGAGATCATCTACCGGATGGGCGCGAACCCGCCGGTGCCCGAGACCGTCCTCGGCCCCGAGGACCTGCGCCGCATGCAGCGCACCGCCTCGCAGGTGTTCGTGCACCACGCGCTGGTCGACTACGTCGTCCGGCTCGTCGTCGCCACCCGGCAGCCGCGCGAGCACGGCATGGACGACGTCGCCTCGTGGGTCTCCTACGGCGCGAGCCCGCGCGCCTCGCTCGGCCTGATCGCCGCCAGCCGGGCGCTGGCGCTGGTCCGCGGCCGCGACTACGTGCTGCCGCAGGACGTCCTCGACGTCACCACCGACGTGCTGCGCCACCGGCTGGTGCTGTCCTACGACGCGCTGGCCGACGGCGTGCCCGCCGACCACGTGGTCAAGCGGATCCTGCAGACGGTGCCGCTGCCCCAGGTCACCCCGCGGCAGCGGGCCGGCGGCTTCGGCCCGGCCGCGCCGGGCGGGCCGCAGGTGCCGCCGCCGGGGGCGCCGCAGTACGGCCCGCCGCAGGGCGGTCCGCAGGGCCCCTACGGGCCCGGCTTCCCGCCCGCCCCGCAGCCCCAGCCCGGCGGCCCGGTCCCCAACGGCCAGCCCCCGCAGGCCCGGACCGGCAACGGCCAGGCGCCCCAGGCTCCCGGCGGCAACGGGCACGTCCCGGGGACCCCGCAGGCGTGAGACTGCGGCGCGGCCGGGCGCGGACCGGGGAGGACCCGGCCGCGCCCGCCGACGAGCCCGACGCCGGCGCCCCTGCCGTCGCGACGGCCGACCCCGACGGCGACCTGCCGCACTTCGGCGAGGGCCCGGCCGACGTGCTGCTGCAGCGGCTGGAGCTCACCGTCCGCCGGCGCCTGGACGGGCTGCTGCAGGGCGACCACCTCGGTCTGGTGCCCGGCTCCGGCAGCGAGGCCGGCGACTCCCGGACCTACCACCCCGGCGACGACGTCCGGCGCATGGACTGGCCGGTGACCGCCCGCACGCAGGTGCCGCACGTCCGCGAGACGATCGCCGACCGCGAGCTGGAGACCTGGGCGGTGGTCGACCTCTCGGCCAGCCTCGACTTCGGCACCGGCAACTGCGACAAGCGGGACCTCGCGATCGCCGGGCTCGCCGCGGTCAGCCACCTCACGGTGCGCGGCGGCAACCGGCTCGGCGCCGTCGTCACCACCGGCGAGCGGGTCGACCGGTACCCGGCGCAGGCGGGGCGGCTGGCCGCCGACCGGCTGCTGCGCGCCGTCGTCGCCACCCCGCGGGCCACGACCGGCCGCCGCGGCGACCTGGCTGCGGCGCTGGAGACGCTGCGCCGCCCGCCGCGCCGCCGCGGGCTGGTGGTCGTCGTCTCCGACTTCCTCGGCGACCTGGACTGGGAGCGCCCGCTGCGGGGTCTGGGCGCCCGGCACGAGCTGCTGGCCATCGAGGTGGTCGACCCGCGCGAGCTGGAGCTGCCCGACGTCGGCCCGCTGACCGTCGTCGACCCGGAGACCGGGCAGACGCTCGAGGTGCCCACCGGCGACCCGCGCTTCCGCGCCCGCTTCGCCGAGGCCGCGGCCGAGCAGCGGCGGGCGATCGCCGCCTCGCTGCGCCGCGCCGGGGCCGGGCACCTGCAGCTGCGCACCGACCGCGACTGGGTGATGGACGTCGTCCGGTTCGTCGCCGACCGGCGGCGCGCCGGCAGCGGCGGGGCGTCCCGGTGAGCTCCCACCGCACCACGAGAGAGGCCCGCCCGTGAGTTTCCAGTCACCGCTGTGGCTGATCGCGCTCGTCCCCGTCGTCGCGCTGGCGGTCCTCTACGTCGTCCGCCAGCTGCGCCGCCGGGTGTACGCGGCGCGGTTCTCCCAGACCGGGCTGGCGCAGAGCCTGCTGCCGAAGCGGGCCGGCTGGGTGCGGCACGTCGCGTTCGGCCTGACGCTGACCGCGCTGCTGGGGCTGGTGCTGTCGCTGGCGCAGCCGAGCACCGAGGTCCGGGTGCCGCGGGAGACCGCGACCGTCGTCCTCGCGCTGGACGTCTCGCTGTCGATGCAGGCCGAGGACATCGAGCCCAGCCGGTTCGAGGCAATGAAGGACGCCGCCAGCGACTTCGTCGACATCCTCCCGGAGCGGATCAACCTGGGGCTGGTGTCGTTCTCCGGCACCGCCTCGACGCTGGTGGCACCGACCACCGACCGCGAGCAAGTGCGCGGCGCGATCCAGAACCTGGAGCTGTCGGAGGCGACGGCGATCGGCGAGGCGATCTTCACCTCGCTGACCACGATCACCACGTTCCAGTCGACGCTCGACGTCGAGGACCCCGAGCAGCTGCCGCCGGCGCGGATCCTGCTGCTGTCCGACGGCTACAACACCGTGGGCCGGGAGAACACGCAGGCCATCGCGGCGGCGCAGGCGGCCGAGGTGCCGGTGTCGACGATCGCGTTCGGCACCGACTACGGCTCGATCGAGATCGGCGGCGAGGTGACGCCGGTGCCGATCGACCGCGACGCGCTGCGGCAGATCGCCGACGAGACCGGCGGGCAGTACAACGAGGCGCGCAGCCGCGCCGAGCTCGAGGCGGTCTACGACGACCTCGGCAGCCAGATCGGCTACACCACCGAGCCGCGGGACGTCTCGTACTGGTTCGTCCGCGTCGCCACGCTGCTGCTGGCCTGCGGGCTGGGCCTCGCGGCCTGGCGCCTGCAGCGCCTCTTCTGACGGACCGGGCCGGGGAGGGCACCCTCCCCGGCCCGGGGCCCTACTCGGTCGGGTCGAGGACGAGCTTGCCGGCGGTGCGGCGGGACAGGATGTCCTGGTGCGCCTCGCGGACGGCGGTCAGCGGGTAGCGGCCGCCGCCGACCGGCTTGAGCGCCCCGTCGGCGGTGAGCTGGAGCAGCTCGGTCATGGCGTCGTCGAGCATGGCCGGGCGGCTGAAGCAGTGCGCCAGCCAGAAGCCGACGACCGCGCGGCTGGTGCCCATGAGCGACGGCGCCTGCACCGGCTTCGGCGGGCGGCGGCCGGCCATGCCGTAGGCCACGAGCCGGCCGAACGGCGCCAGCGCGGAGAACGAGCCGTCGAAGACGTTGCCGCCGGTCATCTCCAGGACGACGTCGACCCGCTTGCCGCCGTTGGCCTCGCGCAGCGCGGCGGTGAACGTCTTCGGGTCGTCGTCGGCCAGCGCCGGGTCGACGGTGGCGTCGGCGCCGAGCTCCTCGGCCAGCGCGCGCTTCTCCGGGCTGGAGGCGGTCGCGACGACCCGCCCGGCGCCCCACCGTTTGGCCAGCTGGACGGCCAGCGAGCCGACCCCGCCGGCGCCGGCGATGACGACGACCGACTCGCCCGCGGCCAGGTGCGCGCTGGTGCGCAGCAGGTGCCAGGCGGTGGTGCCCTGCAGCACGAGGGCGAGGGCCTGCTCGTCGGTGACGGCGTCGGGCACCGGCCAGGTCAGCTGCGGGTTGGCGACGACCTTCTCCGCGTAGCCGCCGCCGTCGAGCAGGCCGACGACGCGCTCGCCGCCGCCCACCGGCCGGCCGACGAACTCCGCGCCCGGGATCAGCGGCAGCGTCTGCGGGGCGAGGTAGCTGTCCTCGGTCTGGTGGGTGTCGGCGTAGTTCACGCCGGCCGCGCTCACCTCGTAGAGCTGCTGGCCGTCGCCGGGGACGGGGTCG
Source organism: Geodermatophilus sp. SYSU D00663 (assembly GCF_054050655.1). Taxonomy (NCBI): domain Bacteria; kingdom Bacillati; phylum Actinomycetota; class Actinomycetes; order Geodermatophilales; family Geodermatophilaceae; genus Geodermatophilus; species Geodermatophilus sp. SYSU D00663. The sequence continues at coordinate 75,420 of NZ_JBJGZT010000016.1, forward strand.
GGGAGGTCGACGACGTCGAGGACCTCGGGGCCGCCGAAGCGGGTGATCTGCACGGCACGCATGCGGACGAGGCTATGGCCGGACCAGGGGATGGCCGTCAGGGAGGCCCGGCTGCTTGCCCAGCGACAACATCACCTGCCGCTAGCGCCCACCTGCCCTGCGCCGACCTCGCGTAGCGCGTCAGTGCCCGTCACGGCGGCAGACGAGACCGAACGCCGGTCTGCGTCGGGGGCCGAATCGCCTCGGGCGGTGTTCGTCGTCCCCTGAACGTGGCTGGTACCGACGAACTGGTCATTCCGTTCCACGAGGAGTGAAGCCTGCAGCGCCGCAGCCGTGCCCGCGCCAGGACCCTCCGTGTCATGGCGGCTACGCAAAGTAGCGGACTCCGTTGACGACAGTCCGTGGCCATTTGACGACCTATCGATCCCAGCACCCTCGGTGGGAGACTGGTGACACTCCGACGACGACAGGGGTCGACATGGAACCCGTGAGTCTGCTGTTGGCGGCCTTGGCGGCTGGGGTCGGGGCGGGAGTGCAGGACGTCGCTGGCTCTGCGGTGAGGGACGCATACGCGAAGCTGCGCGAGGTCCTCCGCCGGCGGTTCGCCGGCAGGCCGGCGGCCGAGGAGGCGCTGGCCGAGCACGAGAAGGACCCGAAGGCGTACGAGCCGCTGCTGCGCAGGTACGTGACCGAGACGGGCGCCGACCGTGACGCCGAGGTGCTGGAGCTCGCGGAGAGGGTGCTGGCTCTCGCCGACTCCGCGGGGAGCGCCGCCGGCAAGTACCGGGTGGACGCCGCCCACGCGCAGGGCGTGCAGGTCGGTGATCGCAACCAGCAGATCAACACCTTCGGCGCCGGGTGACCGAGGACGTGACGCCGGAGGTCCCCGCCGGCGCGCCACGGGTGGACGCCGAGCGGGCGCAGGGCCTGCAGGCCGGCAACTTCAACCGGCAGACCAACGTCTTCCAGGTCAGCAGGGAGACGGTGGCCCGGCGCGCGGTCTTCCTGCCGCCCCGCCACCGGGTGACGGGCCGCGAGCAGCTCCTGGACCAGGTGCGGCGGGAGCTGCTGCGCCTGACCGCGGGCGAGGACGCCGGCCCGGTCGTGCTGACGCTGCACGGCCTGGGTGGGGTGGGCAAGTCCAGCCTGGCTCTCGAGTACGCCCACCGGCGCTGGATCGCGGGGGACTACGGACTGGTGTGGTGGGTGGCGACGGCCGAACCGGCCACGGTCGCCACGCAGTTGGGGACGCTGCTGGCCGCCCAGCTCGACGTCGACGTCGAGGGCCGGGACCCGGTCGCGGCGACCCATGCGGTGCTGGCCGCACGCACGGACCCGTGGCTGCTCGTCCTCGACAACGCGGAGAGCCCGGACGCCGTCCGTGAGTTCCTCCCGCCGGCCGGGTCCGGGCACGTGCTGGTGACCAGCCGCAACCCCAGCTGGTACCCACACCCGGGCCTGGAGGTGCCGGACCTGGACCCGCCGGCGGCGGTGGCCTTCCTCATCGGCCGGACAGGGGACCCCGACGAGGTCAGCGCCGGACAGCTGGCCGAGGAACTGGGCTACCTGCCGCTGGGCCTGGAACAGGCCGGTGCCTACATCGCGGCCTCACCGGGCGCCACGCTCGTCTCCTACCTGCGGTCGTACGGTCGGCACCGGCCGGATCTGCTCGGGCGTGGAGACCCGACCGACTACGAGTACCCGATCGCACGGACGTGGAGCGTCGCGCTCGAGGCGCTCAGCCCGACGGCGGTGGGGCTGCTGCGGCTGCTGGCCTGCTGCGGCCCCGACGACGTCCCCCTCACCCTGCTGCTGTCCGGCGGCCCCGTCGCAGCGGGACTGGCGCCGGAGCCCGCCGACGTCCTCGGCGCGCTGGCCGGGGACGAGCTGACCCTGGACAACGCACTGGCCGAGCTGTACCGCTACTCCCTGGTGCGGACGGGCGCCGGCTCCCGGAGGGTGCAGGGGGCGGACGCCGAGGTGCCGCGGGACGGGCGGACCGTGTCGGTGCACCGCCTGGTCCAGGCCGTGGTCAGGGACCAGCTGTCGGACGAGCAGCGGACGGCGTGGGAACGCGCCGCGCGCTTCCTCCTCCACCGTGCCGTACCCCTCGACCCGGAGGACCCGGCGGGCTGGCCGGCCTTCTCGGCGCTGCTGCCGCACCTGCTGGCGACGCTGCCCGACACCGACGACGACTTGCGAGGGGCCGCGCGGTTCCTCCACGTCCGCGGGGACTTCCGCAGCGCCCGACGGGTGCTGGACCGGGTGGTCCCGGGCCTGGCAGGCGCGCTGGGGCCGGAGCACCCCGACACCCTGGCGGCGCAGGTCGACCTGGCGCGGACCCTCTTCGCCCTGGGGGACCTCGAAGGGGCGCGCCGGGTGCTGGACCAGGTCGCCAGGACCCGGTCACAGGTGCTGGGCCCCACCCACCCGGCCACCCTCACCGCCCAGGCCAACCTCTCCCTCACCCTGTGGTACCTGGGCAGGTGGATCGAGGCGCGGGAGGTGCTGCAGCGGGTGATCGGCGGACTGGCGCAGGTGCTGCCCGAGCCGGGACCGGCCGGGCCGACCGAGCCGGGTGGTGGCGGGGCCGACCAGGCCGGCCTTGCCGACCTGGCCGGCCTGGCCGGCCTGGCCGACCTGGCCGACCTGGCCGACCTGGCCGACCTGGCCGAGGCGAGGCTGCCCCTGGAACGGGTGCTGCCGGCCTGGTTGCGTGCGTCGGGGTCCGATGAACCCCTGGTCCTCACGACGGGGGCGGTCACAGCGCTGACGCTGGCCGATCTGAGGGGACTCGGAGAGGCGCGGCGGGTGCTGGTCCGCGTGGAGCAGGTGCTGGAGCAGACACTGGGACCGGAGCACCCGAGCACGCTGACGACCTCCGGGAACCTGGCGTTCGTCCTGATGGCAGCGGGCGAGCTCGTCGAGGCCCGGCGCGTCCTGGAGCGGCTGGTGGCGGCCCGGCTGCGGGTGTCGGGTCCGGAACACCCGGCGACGCTGACCGCGCAGGGCAGTCTCGCCGGGACCCTCACCGTCCTGGGGGAACTGGCCGAGGCCCGCCGGCTCCTCGAGCAGGTGGTGTCCGTCAGGGAGCGGGTGCTGGGCAGCGAGCACCCGGACACCAGGACGGCGGAGGCCAACCTGGCGCTGGTCCTGGCGCAGTCGGGGGAGTGGTGCCCGGCCCGCGGGTTGCTCGAGCGGGTGGTGGACGGGCTCGAGCGGACCCTGGGACCGACCCACCCCGACACCCTGACCGCCCAGGGCGACCTCGCGGCGGTCCGGGCCGGGACGGGGGAGTGGGGTGCTGCCCGGGAGTTGCTCGAGCAGGTGCTCGAGGGCCTGTCGTACGCAGTGGGTCCCGATCACCCGGTGACGTTCTCCGCACGGGAGAACCTGGCCGTCATCACCGCCCATCAGGGAGCCTGAGCAGCCATCGCGCCGTGTCGTCCGCATGGCGGAGTGGCCCGGCCGGAGCGCGCCGACGGCCGGCGGTGCTGCCGGCGAGCCGCCGGCCTGGGGCCGCGGGATCGTCAGCCCGGTCCGGGAGGGGTGGACGCCCCGATGGGACGTCCACCCCGCTCGCCGGTCGAGTCGACGACCTTGGTGGGCGGCCGGCCCGCGCCAGGCGGGCCGGCCGGGACCTCATGTCATCGAGCGGTCTGCGCCTCCCGGCGCGGGAGCACCCAGTCGGGCCGCACGTAGTGGCAGGTGTAGCCCCACGGGTACTTCTGCAGGTAGTCCTGGTGCTCCTCCTCGGCCTCCCAGAACGGGCCGGCCGGCGACACCTCCGTCACGACCTTCCCGGGCCACAGGCCCGAGGCGTCGACGTCGGCGATCGTGTCGAGGGCGACCTGGCGCTGCTCCTCGCTCGTGTAGAAGATCGCCGAGCGGTAGCTCCGGCCCACGTCGTTGCCCTGCCGGTCCACCGTCGTCGGGTCGTGGATCTGGAAGAAGAACTCCAGGAGCTCCCGGAACGAGATCACGTCGGGGTCGAAGACGATCTCGACCGCCTCGGCGTGGTCGCCGTGGTCGCGGTACGTGGCGTTCGGGGTGTCGCCGCCGGAGTACCCGACGCGGCTCGATAGCACCCCCGGGCGCTTGCGCAGCAGGTCCTGCGCGCCCCAGAAGCAGCCGCCGGCGAGGATCGCGGTCTCGGTGGTCACGTGTGCCTCCCTCTGTGTCGGGCGAGAGGCTGAACACCGCGACCGGGGCTGGTCTTCCCACCGGCTCCCGTGGCCGGGAGCCGGTGGGGAGACCAGCCCGGAACGGCGACGGGGTCAGGAGCAGATGAACTCGAGCAGGTCGGCGTTGATCGTCTCGGCCTGCGTCGTCGGCATGCCGTGCGGGAAGCCGGCGTAGGTCTTCAGCGTCCCGTTCTGGAGGAGCTCCGCGGACCGCGGCCCCGAGTTCTCGTACGGGACGACCTGGTCGTCGTCGCCGTGCATCACGAGGACCGGCACCGTGATCTTCCGCAGGTCGTCGGTGAAGTCGGTCTGGGAGAAGGCGACGACGCCGTCGTGGTGGGCCTTCGCGCCGCCCATCATCCCCTGGCGCCACCAGTTGGCGATGATCGCCTCCGACGGTTCGGCGCCCGGCCGGTTGAACCCGTAGAACGGCCCCGACGGCAGGTCGCGGTAGAACCGGGACCGGTTGGTGGCGACCTGGGTCTGGATGTCGTCGAACACGCTCTTCGGCAGGCCGCCGGGGTTGGCGTCGGTCCGCACCATGAGCGGCGGCACCGCGCTGATCAGCACGGCCTTGGCGACGCGCTCCTCGCCGTGCCGGCCGAGGTAGCGCGCGACCTCGCCGCCGCCGGTCGAGTGGCCGACGTGCACCGCGTCGTGCAGGTCGAGGTGCGCCGTCAGCGCGGCCAGGTCGTCGGCGTAGTGGTCCATGTCGTGGCCGTCGCCGGTCTGGGTCGAGCGGCCGTGCCCGCGCCGGTCGTGCGCGATCACCCGGTAGCCCTGGGCCAGGAAGAACATCATCTGCGCGTCCCAGTCGTCGGCCGACAGCGGCCAGCCGTGGCTGAAGACGACCGGCTGACCGGAGCCCCAGTCCTTGTAGAAGATCTCGGTGCCGTCGTCGGTCGTGATCGTGCCCATGTCGTGCCTCCGTCGGTCTCGCGGGGGTGGCGGGTCCGCAGGTGGATCGCCCGGGTGCGACCTCATCCCAGCCGGAGTCGGTGGTCGGCGAGCGGCCGCAGTGGGGCGGTTCGGTGAACTCGGTGGTCGACGGGGCCGCGGCGTCGCCCGCTGCCACGGGCCCCGGGGTCAGGTCCTCCGGCCGCCACAGGGTCGTGGGCCCGCCCGCACGAGCGCAACCCCCGCGGCGCCGGAGCCGGCGCCCGGCGGGTCGACCGGTGCGCGGGTTCAGGTGACGGGCAGCGCGACCAGACGGGCGGCCAGCTCGGCGTTGCGGCGGAGGAACGGCGTCCATCCGGCCGGCGCGCGGGTCCCCGACGAGGCGTGGGCGCAGGGCTCCTGGTCCCAGCCGCGCACCCGACCACCCCGGATGCGCAGCCGCACGAGCACCTCGCCCGTCCAGCCGGTGACGTCGCCGTCGGCCTGCTCCCCGGGCGCGGTGACCCGCTGCGGCGCGACCACCCACTGCACGGCCTCGATCTCCTCCTGCAGCCGGGCCGCGGCCTCGTAGGCCTGCGCCGCGGCCGCGGCGTCCCGCCGGGCGCCCAGCGCCGCCAGCGCGGCGGCGACCGCTCCCGGCTCGCGGTCGAGCACGGCCGTCAGCGCGGCGGCGAGCTCCGGGAGGGAGGCGTCCTGCGCGCCCCGCAGCCGCGCCAGCTCCCGCTCGCCGGCGCTCCGGCCGGGGCCGGCGTGGGCGAGCGGGTACACGCGGGACAGCCCGGAGACGGCCGACCGCACCCTGCGGCGGCCGAGGTAGGGGCCGAAGTGGCGCACTCCCGGCCCGGGCCGGGCGTCGGAGACGACGTCGAGGCGCGGCGCGTCCGCCGAGGGGTCCAGCCGGATCCGCACGGGGACCTCCAGGCCCCCGGGGATCCGGTTCCACGGGGGCAGCGAGCGCTCGAGCAGGTTGCGCTCGGCCCACGCGGCCTCGTGCACGGAGTCGCAGACGAGCGCCTCGACCCGGGCGACCCGGCCCACCATCCGCCGCAGGTGGCGGCGGTCGCGCAGGTCGCCCCAGTAGGAGCCGACGCGGGAGCGCAGGTGCGTGGCCCGGCCGACGTAGAGGACGCGCCCGACGCCGTCCCGGAAGCGGTACACGCCAGGAGCGGCCGGCAGCACGGCGACGGCGTCCGGTCGGGCGGGCACGCGCCCATGGTGCGCGCGCCGTCTCCGCGGGCGGCGGCGCCGCGCCCCACCCGCCCCGGCCGCCACACCCGTCACGCCGGAGTCCGCGTGCGGGGTGTGCGCCACCGGGCGCCGGGCGGTTGCGCCGCTGTGGTTGGCTCGACGGTCGGGAACGACCGAGGAGGCCCCCATCCCCGCTGACCGGATCCTGGAGGCGGCGACGCGGATCGCCGACCTGCTGCTCGACGTCCAGACGACGGTGAACGCGCAGATCGACGCCACGCTCGCCGACCTGCTGCCCGGCGTCCAGCGGCAGGTGGGCGTCTCGGCGGCGGACGGCGCCGACCTGTCCGGCCTGGTGAACGCGCGGATCACCGGCCTGAGCGTCGTCGTCACCCCCGCGGCGGTGGCCACCGTCGTCCCGCTGTCGCCGGAGTCGGCCGCGACGACCCGCGCCGCGCGGGCCGCGGTCACCGACGTCCTCACCGGCGCCGACGACCGCCTCGTCGTCATCGCCGGCCCCTGCTCGGTGCACGACCCCGCCGCCGCGCTGGAGTACGCCGCCTTCCTCGGCCGCATGCGGGCGCGGCACGGCGACGACCTCGAGATCCTCATGCGGACCTACACGGAGAAGCCGCGGACCGAGGTGGACTGGAAGGGCTTCGCCTACGACCCGTTCCTCGACGGGTCCAACCGGATCAGCGTCGGCCTGGTCGCCACCCGGATGCTCATGTGCCGCATCACCGGCATGGGCGTCCCCGTCGCCGCCGAGCCGCTCAACGCGCTCACGCCGCAGTACGTCAACGGGCTGGTCACCTACAACGGCGTCGGCGCGCGCAACGTCACCGACCAGACCGCCCGCGAGCGGGTGTCGGGCTTCTCGTCCGTGGTGGGCTTCAAGAACTCGCCCGAGGGGAGCGTCGACTCCGCCATCCAGGCCGTCGTCACCGCGCGCGCCCCGCACGAGTTCCTCGGCGTCGACCACCACGGGGTCTCGGCGCAGCTGTCGACCACCGGCAACGACACCGGCCACGTCATCCTGCGCGGCACCAAGGACGGCCCCAACTACTCGGCGGCGCACGTCGCCGAGGTGAAGCGGAAGCTCGCCGCGCGCGGGCTGCCGGAGGTGGTCGTCGTCGACGCCTCCCACGGCAACAGCCAGAAGGACCACCGCCGCCAGCCCGCGGTCGTGGGCGACCTGGCCGGGCAGGTCGCCGGCGGGGAGCGGGGGATCCGCGGCGTGATGATCGAGTCCAACCTCGCCGAGGGCCGGCAGGACCTCGACCGCGAGCACCCCGAGCGGCTCGAGTACGGCGTGAGCGTCACCGACGCCTGCGTCGACCCGGCGACGACGGAGGCCCTGCTGGCCGAGCTGGCCGCCGCCGTCCGGTCCCGCCGCGGCACCGCCTGACCGGGCGCGCGCCGAGGGGCCTGGCCGTCCCCGCCCCGGGCGGGCACCATCCCTGCCCACGGCGGGGCTCGCGGTCCTGCCCGGAGGACGGAGGTGGCCGGTGACCGCAGGGACCGTCGACCGGATCGGCGTCGTCGGCGCCGGGATCGTGGGCCTGGCGGTCGCCCGCCGGCTGGCCGAGCTCCGGCCCGACCTGCACGTCACGGTCGTGGACAAGGAGGACGACGTCGCCGTCCACCAGACCGGCCACAACAGCGGCGTGGTGCACGCCGGGCTGTACTACGCGCCCGGCTCGCTCAAGGCGCGGCTGTGCACCCGCGGCCGCGGCCTGCTGCGCGACTTCTGCGCCGAGCACGGCCTGGCCTACGACGAGTGCGGCAAGCTCGTCGTCGCCCGCCGCGACGACGAGCTGCCCGCCCTGGACGAGATCGAGCGGCGGGCCACCGCGAACGGGGTGCCCGGCCTGCGCCGGCTGTCCGCCGAGGGGCTGCGCGAGGTCGAGCCGGAGGCGGCCGGCGTCGCGGCGCTGCACTCGCCGCACACCGCGATCGTCGACTTCCGCGCCGTCGCCCGGGCCATGGCCGGCGACCTGCGGGACAAGGGCCACGACGTCCGGCTCGGCTTCGAGGTCACCGCGGTGCTGCCGCAGGTCGGCGGGGGAGTGGTGGTGTCCTCCGGCCGCGAGGCCTTCGCGGTCGACCGGCTGGTGGTCTGCGCCGGGCTGCAGAGCGACACGGTGTCCCGGCTGGCCGGGGACGACGCGGGCCCGGCGATCGTGCCGTTCCGCGGCGAGTACTTCCGGCTGGTGCCCGAGCGCGAGCACCTGGTCCGCGGGCTGATCTACCCGGTGCCCGACCCCCGGTACCCCTTCCTCGGCGTGCACTTCACCCGCCGGGTCGGCGGCGGGGTCGACGTCGGGCCCAACGCCGTCCTCGCGTTCGCCCGCGAGGGCTACCGGCGCCGCGACGTCCGGCCGGCCGAGCTGCTGCGGACGCTCACCTGGCCCGGCATGCGCCCGCTGGCCCGGCAGCACTGGCGCACGGGCGTGGCCGAGTTCCGCGGGTCGCTGTCCCGCCGGGTGTTCCTCGCCGCGGCCCGGGAGTTCGTGCCCGCGCTGACCGACGACGACGTGGTGCGCGCCCCCGCCGGCGTCCGCGCCCAGGCCGTCGACCGGGACGGCAGCCTGGTCGACGACTTCCGCGTCCACCGGCTCGGCCCGGTCGTCACCGTCCGCAACGCGCCCTCGCCGGCGGCCACCTCCTCGCTGGCGATCGGCGAGCACGTGGCCGAGCGGGTCCTCGCCGACGACGGGGACTGACCGGTCAGCCGCGGTCGCGCGGCACGGGAGGAGCGGCCGGCAGCAGGAAGCCCGCCGCGGCGACGGCCAGGCAGGTCGGGCAGAGCAGGGAGAGCCCGTCGTGCGGGCACGCGGACCGCCGGTTCGCCACCTCCAGCCGGTGCACCAGCCAGCGCGCCCACGCCCGCTCCCACCAGGACGGCACGACGCCGACCCTCAGCGCCCGGGACCGGTCACGGGCGCGGTCCCGGGCGGGCGGACCGGGCCGGCCGGGGACGGCGTCGCGGGGCTCCGCCCGGTGGGGGACGTGTCGGGCCGGCGAATGGGGGAGCGGGGCACGGCGCCTCCTCCGGCGCGACGTCGCCGGCGCGCCTCAGGCCGGTCGGTGCCCGCCGCGGGCCGCGGCGGGACGCCCCGGGAGTGCTCCGTGCCGGAACGCGAGGAGGACCCTCGGGCAGGCCCGGGGTGTTGTCAAGGTCACACCGCGCGCCGGTCGGCGGGGCCGGGCGGGCGACGCGCCCCCTCTCGCGCGACCCGCGGACCTCGACGGCGCGGGACGGACCGCTGTCCGATCCGGAACGTGGACCGCAGTCCGGGCGCCACCGCGGCGGCCGCGCGAGGCGCTGCCGCGCGCGGCCGCCGACGTCCCCGCCCGCCTCGCCGCCGGACGCGCACCGCAGGAACCGCCCGCCCGAGCAACGGAGAGCCGCCCGTGAGGATCTCGATCGACCCGTCGCTGTGCCAGGGGCACGGCCGCTGCTACGACCTCGCGCCGGACCTGTTCGGCGCCGACGACGAGGGCTACTCACCGAGAGCGCGGTCGGCCGGCAGGAGGAGAGCACGGGGGCGTTCTGCCACTCGCTGGTCGACGCCCTGGAGGGCCGGGACGTCGTCGACGCCGCCGCCGACCACGCGCAGCACATCCCGGTGCGGGTCATCGCCGACCTGCTCGGCTTCCCGCCGGAGGACGGCCCGCGGTTCCGGCAGTTCGTCGAGAACGCGCTCGAGGGCATCGACCTGCCGCCCGAGGAGCGCCTCACGCGCAGCAGCTCCCTGTTCGAGTACCTGCTCGCGCAGATCCAGGACCACCTCGAGCACCCGCGCGAGGACCTCACCGCCCACCTGCTCGAGGCCGAGCTGTACGGCCGCCGGCTCGAGCCCGCGCACGTCGCCGGGACGATGGCGCTGCTGCTCATCGCCGGCATCGACACCACCTGGAGCGCGATCGGCGCCTCGCTGTGGCACCTCGCCGGCCACCCCGACGACCGGCGCCGGCTGGTCGCCGAGCCGGGCTGCGGCCCACCGCCGTCGAGGAGTTCCTCCGCGCCTACGCCCCGGTCACCGTGGCGCGCCTGGTCGAGGAGGACGTGACCTGGCGCGGCGTGGAGATGCGGGCCGAGGACCGGGTGCTGCCGTCCTTCCCGGCGGCCGACCGCGACCCCGCGCGGTTCGAGCGGGCCGACGAGGTGGTCGTCGACCGGCAGGCCAACCGGCACGCCGCCTTCGGCCTGGGCATCCACCGCTGCGTCGGCTCGCACCTGGCGCGGACGGAGATGCGGGTGGCGCTCGACGTCTGGCTCGACCGGGTGCCCGAGTCCTCGCTGGCCGACCCGGCGGCGGTGCGCTGGTCCACCGGCCAGATCCGCGGCCGCCGCTCGCTGCCGCTGCGCGTCGGCTGAGGACCCGCCCCGGCCCGCGGCGCCGCCGTCGCGGCTCAGACCTCGACGGCGGTGCCGCAGACGCCGCAGACCTCGAGCCGCCGGCGCCGCCAGCGGGCGACCGGCACGAAGAACACGCTCAGCTGGCGGAACTGCCGCACCCGCGCCCACCGGGTGGTGTTGCCGCACCGCGGGCAGGTGCGCACCTCCCCCGGGCCGAGGTCCTGCTGCCGCGTGCCGAACCCGAAGAGGAGGAACACCCGTCCAGCGTAGGTGGGGCCCGGGGCCGGGGAGCCGCGCCGACCCGGCCGTGGGACCGTGGACGGATGGTCCGGGTCGGTCTGGTGCTGGGTGGCGGCGGCGTGGTGGGGCAGGCCTACCACGCGGGCGTGCTGGCGGTGCTGCAGCACGACGTCGGCTTCGACGCCCGCACCGCCGACGTCGTCGTCGGCACCTCCGCCGGGTCGATCACCGGCACCCTGCTGCGGGCCGGCGTCTCGCCGGAGGACCTCGCCGCGTGGACGGTCAGGGCGCCGCTGTCCGGCGACGACGACGTGCTGCGCACCATGGCCGAGACCGCCGTCCCCGAGCTCGCGCCGTTCCGCCCGCTCGACGTGCTCCGCCGGCCGATGCGCGTGCCCGGCCCGCACCTGGTCGCGCGGGCGCTGGCCCGCCCGTGGCGGTTCCGCCCGCTGACCGCCGGCATGACGCTGCTCGCCCCGGGCCGGCACGACATCGTGTCCCAGCTGGGGGCGCTGCGCGAGGTCGAGGGCCCGACGTGGCCCGATCGCGACCTGTGGATCACCGCCGTGCGCCGGCGGGACGGGCGCCGCGTCGTCTTCGGCCGGCCCGGGGCGCCGCCGGCGCCGGTGCACCTGGCGGTCGCCGCGTCCTGCGCGGTGCCCGGCTACTTCGCCCCCGTGCAGATCGGCCGGCACGCCTACGTCGACGGCGGGGTGCACTCCGCGACCAACGCCGCCGTGCTGCGCCGCGCCGGGGTGGACGTCGTCGTCGTGCTGGCGCCGATGAGCGGCTCGCCGGGCTGGCGCCAGGACTTCACCGCCGCCATGCGCCGGTACTCCCAGCGGCAGCTGGACCGGGAGGTGCGGGCCCTGCGCGCGGCCGGGATCCGGACCGTCGTGTTCACCCCCGGCGCGGCCGAGCAGGAGGTCATGGGCGCGGACCTCATGTCCGGCGAGCGCGTCCACGAGGTGCTCCAGCAGTCGTTCTTCCAGGCCGGCGTGCACGCCGCGACGCCCGGGGTGGCCGCGGTGCTGCGGGAGGCGTCCGACCGCGACCCGGTGTGACCTGCGCCCAGCGACTAGGTTCGGCACCTGACAACGTCGCCGGTGGCCAGGGGGTCGAGCGTGGGCAGGTCGGTGCTGGTGACCGGCGGCAACCGGGGGATCGGGCTGGCGATCGCCCGCTCCTTCGCCGAGCAGGGCGACTCGGTGGCGGTCACCCACCGCGGCAGCGGCGCCCCCGACGGGCTGTTCGGCGTGCAGTGCGACGTCACCGACGCCGCGGCCGTCGACCGGGCGTTTACCGAGGTCGAGGAGCAGCAGGGGCCGGTCGAGGTGCTGGTGAGCAACGCCGGCATCACCCGCGACGGGCTGCTCATGCGGATGAAGGAGGACGACTTCGCCGACGTCCTCGACGCCAACCTCACCGCCGCCTACCGGGTGGCCAAGCGCGCCTCGGCGAAGATGGTGCGCGCCCGGTTCGGCCGCATGGTGTTCGTCAGCTCCGTCGTCGGGCTGCTCGGCTCGGCCGGCCAGACCAACTACGCGGCGAGCAAGGCGGGCCTGGTGGGCCTGGCCCGCTCGATCGCCCGCGAGCTCGGCAGCCGCAACGTGACCGCGAACGTCGTCGCGCCCGGGTTCGTGCGCACCGACATGACCGCGGAGCTGCCGGAGAAGCGGCAGCAGGAGATCCTCGCGCAGGTGCCGCTGGGCCGGTACGCCGAGGCAGACGAGATCGCCGCCGTCGTCCGCTTCCTGGCGAGCGACGCGGCCGGATACGTCACCGGGGCGGTCGTCCCGGTCGACGGCGGACTGGGGATGGGGCACTGATGAGCGGCATTCTCGAGGGCAAGAAGGTCCTCGTCACCGGCGTGCTGACCGAGGCGTCGATCGCCTTCGCCACCGCGCGGATCGCGCAGGAGCAGGGCGCCACGGTCGTGCTGTCCAACTTCGGGCGCGCGCTGTCGCTGTGCCAGCGGATCGCCAAGCGGCTGCCGCAGGAGGCTCCGGTCGTCGAGCTCGACGTGACGGACACCGAGCACCTGGCCTCGCTCGCCGACCGGCTGCGCGAGGCCGGCTTCGACACCCTCGACGGCGTGGTGCACTCCATCGGCTTCGCGCCGCAGGAGGCCATGGGGGAGGGCTTCCCCGAGGTCGCCTGGGAGCATGCCGCGACGGCGTTCCAGGTGTCGTCGTGGTCCTACGCCTCGCTGACCCAGGCCTGCCGGCCGCTGCTGGCCGACCCGTCCTCGGTCGTCGGGCTCACCTTCGACGCCTCCGTCGCCTGGCCGGTCTACGGCTGGATGGGCGCGGCCAAGGCGGCGCTGGAGTCGGTCAGCCGCTATCTCGCCCGCGAGCTCGGGCCCGAGGGCGTGCGGTCCAACATCGTCGCCGCCGGCCCGCTGCGCAGCATGGCCATGAAGTCCATCCCCGGCAGCGCCCAGTTCGAGGAGGCCTGGGAGGGCCGCGCCCCGCTGGGCTGGTCGGTCACTGACACCGAGCCCGCCGGCAAGGCCGTCGTCGCCCTGCTGTCGGACTGGTTCCCCGCCACCACCGGCGAGATCGTGCACGTCGACGGCGGGTTCCACGCCGTGGGCGTGTGAACGGTCACAGAGCCACGCCGTGGGCGTCTGACCGCATCCGATCCGCCCCGTAGCACCGAAGGACGTCCGTGCCCCGCGCCACCGTCGACATCAACCCCGGCCAGCGTCCCGACGAGGACCCCTCGCTGGCCGTCCGCAACAACGGGGGGACGCCGCCCGCGGCGGCGCCCGCCCCGGCCGGCCGCCGCGAGGCGCTGCTGGTCCTGTCCTTCGGCGGCCCCCGCGGCCACGACGACGTCATGCCGTTCCTGGAGAACGTCACCCGCGGCCGCGGCGTCCCGCGCGAGCGGCTGCTCGACGTCGCCGAGCACTACCACCACTTCGGCGGCGTGAGCCCGATCAACGAGCAGAACGAGGCGCTGGTCGCCGCGATCCGCGAGGACCTCGCCGCCAACGGCGTCGACATGCCCGTGTACTGGGGCAACCGCAACTGGGACCCCTACGTCGAGGACGTCTGGCAGCAGATGACCGACGACGGGATCGAGCACGTCTACGTGCTGGCGACGTCGGCCTACGCCTCCTACTCGGGGTGCCGGCAGTACCACGAGGACGTCGCCCGGGCCCGGATCGCCACCGGCGGCGGCCCGACGGCGGAGAAGCTGCCGCACTACTTCGACACCCCCGGCTTCGTGCGCGCCAACGCCGACGCCCTCGCCGCCGCGCTCGCGCAGCTGCCCGAGGAGCACCGCGCCACCGCCCGCCTGGTGGCGACGGCGCACTCCATCCCCGACGCGATGGCCGACGTCGCCGGCCCCGACGGGCACGCCTACGAGGCCGAGCTGCTGGCCGCCGCGCGCGCCGTCGTCGACGCCGTCGAGCCGGGCCGCGACCTCGACCTGGTCTGGCAGTCCCGCAGCGGCCCGCCGTCGGTGCCGTGGCTGGAGCCCGACGTCAACGACCACCTGCGCGCGCTGCACGAGAACGGCGAGACGGCGGTCGTGCTGTTCCCGATCGGGTTCGTCAGCGACCACCTCGAGGTGATCTGGGACCTCGACAACGAGGCCGAGGAGACCGCCGGGGAGCTCGGACTGGCGTTCGTCCGGGCCGCGACGGCGGGCACCCACCCGGCGTTCGTCGCGATGGTCCGCGAGCTGCTGCAGGAGCGGCGCGCGGGCGGCGAGCCGCGGCTGGGCACGAACTGCCCCGCGGCGTGCTGCTTCGTCCGTCGCCCTGCCGGGCGGCCCCGCGACCAGGAGCCGTCCCCGGCGTGAGTCGAGCCCCGGTCGGGGAGCCTCCGGCCCCCGCGACCGGTGCACCGCCCGGCCGTTGACGGGGCGCCCGTCCGCGAGTAGACCGTCGGTCCACCGGGGGCCGGACGAGGACGGTGTGCCGTGGTCGAGGTCGCTCCCGCCAACGCCGCGCAGCTGCACGCGTGGGACGGCGCGCAGGGCGCGTACTGGGCCGCGCAGGCCGACCGCTTCGACCGGTCGGTCGCCCGCTACGACGCCGCGTTCCTCGCCGCGGCCGACCTGCGGCCGGGGGACCGGGTCCTCGACGTCGGCTGCGGCACCGGCCGGACGACGCGGGAGGCCGCACGCCGCACCGGGTCCGCGCTCGGCGTCGACCTGTCCTCGGCGATGCTCGAGGTCGCCCGGCGCCGCGCCGCCGACGAGGGGCTGACCGGCGCCCGGTTCGAGCAGGCCGACGCCCAGGTGGCCGCCTTCCCGCCGGCCGCCTTCGACGTGGCGATCAGTCGCACCGGCGCGATGTTCTTCGCCGACCCGGTGGCCGCGCTGGCCAACGTCGGCCGCGCGCTCGTCCCCGGCGGCCGGCTGGTCCTGCTCGTGTGGCAGGCGGCCGAGGCCAACGAGTGGATCACCGAGATCACCGGGGCCCTGGCCGCCGGCCGCCCGCTGCCGGCACCGCCCCCGGGTGCGCCGGGCCCGTTCTCCCTCGCCGACCCCGCGCGGATCCACGAGGTGCTCACCGCCGCGGGTCACCGTCAGGTGGAGGTCGAGGGTCTGGCCGAGCCGGAGTGGTGGGGTGCCGACGCCGACGAGGCGCTGACCTTCGTGCTCGGCCTCGCCGGCTGGATGCTCGACGGGCTCGGCCCGGCCACCCGGGACCGCGCGGTGGCCGACCTGCGGCGCCGGCTCGAGGCCCACGCCGGTCCCGGCGGCGTCGAGCTCGGCTCTGCCGCCTGGTTGGTGACGGCCCGCCGGCCCTAGCGCCGGACGGGGCCCGCCCCCCGGCCGTGGCGGCGGCCCGCCGGGAGCACGGCTACGGGCGCGGGACCGCGTTGTACGCGGCGACGGTCGCCTCGCGGACGGCGGTGGCCAGCGGGCGCAGCGCCTCGTCGCGGGCGGCGGCCTGGCCGTGGGTGACCGCGCCGCCGGGGGCGTCGGTGAGCGCGAGGTCCAGCACCCGCGCCAGCCGCTGCGCCCGGGCGAGCACCGAGGAGGCCAGCGGGTCGGTGTCCGGCGGCAGCTCCGGGGCGCGGGCGCTGCCCAGGCCGGCCAGGAGCGCCGGCACCTCGGGGTTCCAGCGGGCGAGGTCGAGTGCGGCGAGGGTGCGGGCGGCGTCGCCGACGGCGAGGTCCAGCGCCCCCGAGACCGCGCGCAGCGAGTCCTCGACCGGCGGCGGCGCGGGCGGGACGCCGGTCAGGTCGACCGCCGTCCACGCGGTGACCTCCGGGCCGAGGTCCTCCGGCACCAGCGCGACGGCGTCGCCGACCGCCACCTGCCCCGCCTCCAGCGCCAGCGCGGCCAGGCCCGGTGCGGACGGCACGCCGCGGACGTCGCCGGGCACCGGCAGCACCAGCCGCAGCCCCCGCTCGCCCAGGCCGCGCAGCGCGGTCAGCGCCCAGCCGAGGGGGACGGCGCCGGCGGTGCCGGGCAGGCCGGTGACGCGGTGCGCGCGGTCGTCGGTCAGCGCGTCCAGCGCGTCGTCGTAGGAGGCTCGGCCGGACAGCCACGCGGTCGCCCAGACGGCGAACCGCCCGGCGGGGAGGTCGTGGAGCACCCAGCGAGGCTACGTCGGCCGCGTCCCGGGGGCCCGGGGACGGCGGGTGGTCTGGGAGACTGGGGACGTGGCTGCGTGGGTGCTCTGGCTGGTCGCCTCGGGCCTGTTCGTCGCGGGCGAGGTGGCCAGCCTCGACCTGGTCCTGCTGATGTTCGCCGGCGGCGCGCTGGGCGGGGCCGTGGTGGCGCTGGCGGGCGGGTCGCTCGCCTTCCAGATCGTGGCGTTCATCGCCGTCTCGGTGTTCCTGCTGGCGAGCGTGCGGCCCGCGGCGAAGGCGCACCTGGAGAACCGGACGCCGAGGCACGTCGACGGCGTGCAGGCCCTCGTCGGCCGCACCGCCACGGTGACCCGGGAGGTCGGTCGTTCCAGTGGCCGCATCCGGGTGGGCGCCGACGAGTGGACCGCCCGCACCGACTACGGCGAGGAGAGCTTCCCCGTCGGCGCCACCGTGCGGATCCTCCAGGTCGACGGCGCGACCGCCGTGGTCGGCGAGGCGCTCGAGCTCTGAGCCCGCGCGCCGGGGCAGTGACCCCGGGTGCCACCCGGGAGGATGATCACAGCGGGACCCGACCCGAGGAGCGCCGCCGTGACCCCTGCCCTGATCGCACTGCTCGTCGTCGCCCTGCTGGTGGTGTTCGTCGTCGCGAGGAGCGTGACGATCGTCCCGCAGGCCCAGGCCAAGGTGGTCGAGCGGCTCGGTCGTTACAGCCGCACGCTCTCCCCGGGCCTGTCGCTGCTCGTGCCCTTCGTCGACCGGGTGCGCGCGACGGTCGACCTGCGCGAGCAGGTCGTCTCGTTCCCGCCGCAGCCGGTGATCACCGCCGACAACCTGCAGGTCGGCATCGACACCGTCGTCTACTTCCAGGTCACCGACCCGCGGCTGGCGGTGTACGGCATCGCCAACTACATCACCGGCATGGAGCAGCTCACCACGACGACGCTGCGCAACGTCGTCGGCGGGCTGAACCTCGAGCAGTCCCTGACCGGCCGCGACGGCATCAACAGCCAGCTGCGCGAGGTGCTCGACGGCACCACCGGCCCGTGGGGGCTGCGGGTGGCGCGGGTGGAGATCAAGGCGATCGACCCGCCGCCGTCGATCCGCGACTCCATGGAGAAGCAGCTGCGCGCCGACCGCGACAAGCGGGCGATCATCCTGCAGGCCGAGGGCGCCCGGCAGTCGGCGATCACCACCGCCGAGGGGCAGAAGGCCGCCGCGATCCTGTCGGCCGAGGGGAAGAAGCAGGCCGCGATCCTCGAGGCGGAGGCGGAGCGGCAGAGCCGCATCCTGCGGGCCGAGGGCGACCGGGCGGCGCTGTACCTGCAGGCGCAGGGGCAGGCCAAGTCGATCGAGACGGTGTTCCGGGCGATCCACGAGGGCCGGCCCGACCAGGGGGTGCTGGCCTACCAGTACCTGCAGACGCTGCCGCGGATCGCGCAGGGCGACGCGAACAAGATGTGGATCGTCCCCAGCGAGTTCAGCCGCGCGCTGGAGGGCCTGGCGAAGCTCGGCGGCGCCGACGGCGACGGCCGGTCGTTCCTGGACGTCCCGCCGCCCGCCGACGGAGCTCCCGCCGGCGGCGGCACCGGCGACGGGGGCGGCATCGACACCACCGGCTGGTTCGAGTCGAAGCTGCCGCCGGCCGCCGAGCAGCCCGAGGCGAGGATCGAGCTCCACAGCATCGCCGACGCCGGACCGGCCCTGCCGGCCCCGGAGCTGCCGCCCACGACGTCGCTCGCGCGGGCGGCCGAGGAGGACGTCGCCCACGGCGGCACCCCCGACGGCGGGCGGCCGCAGGGCTGACCCGGCGACGGGGACGGCCTCCCTGCGGGGAGGCCGTCCCTAGTCCTTGAGCAGGCCCTCGCGGAGCTTGGCCAGGGTCTGGCTCAGCAGCCGGGACACGTGCATCTGGGAGATGCCGATGTCGGCGGCGATCTGCGACTGGGTCATGTTCCCGAAGAACCGCAGGATGAGGATGCGGCGCTCGCGGGCCGGGATGGTGGCCAGCAGCGGCTGCAGCGACTCGCGGTACTCCACGCCCTCCAGCGCCGCGTCCTCCTCGCCGAGGGTGGCCGCGAGCGTGGGGGAGTCGTCCTCGCCGGAGAGCCGCTCGTCGAGCGAGCTGCTGCGGTAGGCGTTGGCCACCGCCAGGCCCTCGAGGACCTCCTCGCGCGGGATGCCCAGGTGCTCGGCCAGCTCCGACGGCGTCGGCGCGCGGCCGTTCTTCTGCGCCAGCTCGCCGACGGCGGAGTTCAGCGACAGGTGGAGCTCCTGCAGCCGCCGCGGCACCCGCACCGACCAGCCCTGGTCGCGGAAGTGCCGCTTGATCTCCCCGGTGATGGTGGGGACGGCGAAGGACAGGAACTCCACCCCGCGGGTCGGGTCGAACCGGTCGATCGCCGCGATGAGGCCCAGCGTGCCGACCTGCAGCAGGTCGTCGAACGGCTCGCCGCGGTTGCTGAACCGGCGGGCGAAGTGCCGGACGAGGGGCAGGTGCTCCTCGACCAGGACCTCGCGCAGCCGTTCCCGCCGCGGG
Organism: Geodermatophilus sp. SYSU D00663; assembly: GCF_054050655.1. Classification (NCBI taxonomy): domain Bacteria; kingdom Bacillati; phylum Actinomycetota; class Actinomycetes; order Geodermatophilales; family Geodermatophilaceae; genus Geodermatophilus; species Geodermatophilus sp. SYSU D00663. Next base: position 94,392 of record NZ_JBJGZT010000016.1, read on the forward strand.
TCGTCCTTCTCCAGGGTGGCCAGCTCGGCGAACAGCGGCGCGGTGCGCTCGGCGCGGCGCCGGTTGTCCGAGACGGGCGCGCTGTCGCCCTCGCGGGCGCCGGCGGTCCGGCCGGTGACGGGCCCGGCTTCGTCCTCGGTGTCCTCGCCGTCGGTCTCCTCGCCGTCGGCGTCCTCGCCGTCGTTCTCCGTGTCGGTGTCGGTGTCGGTGTCGGTGCCGGTGTCCTCGGCCTCGGCGTCCTCGGCCCCGTCGGCCGGGTCCGGGGCGGTCACCGACGGATCGTCGTGCAGGGCGTCCTCCTCGACGGGGGCCCGGGGACCGGCGGTCGCCGGCGTCACGGGGCCACCGAGTCGTCGCTGCCCGCGGAGCCGACCAGCTGCGCCGGCCGCTGCCCGGGGAGGTACTTGTCCATGGAGATGACCGCCACCGGGCCCTCACCGCCGTCGCCGGCCGGCACCTCCCGCTGGGAGGCGGGCCGGCCCTCGACGTTGTCGGCCAGCGTCTGCAGCACCGCCCAGCCGAAGCCGTCGCGGGGGACGTCGGTCCCCTCGGCGGTGGGCACCCACGCGTCGATGTGCAGCCCGGCCCGGGTGGTCTCGAAGACGACCGTCAGGGGCGCGTCGCCGAGCGCGATCGCCGCGAGCGTCGCGCACGCCTCGTCCACCGCCAGCCGCAGGTCCTCGACCGAGTCCAGGTCGTAGTCCATGCGGATGGCCAGGTCGCCGGCCATCGCCCGCACCGCGGGCAGCTGGCTCGGCGTGGTCGGCACGCGCAGCTCCAGCCGTTCCGCGCGCCGCCTGTCCTGGGCGAGGGCACCCCTCGAGTCCACCATCCGTCGTCCGCTCCTCATCCAGTACGTCCGGCCGCGGCCGGTCTGCTCCGCAGGTGCCCGGGGCCGCGGCGCCCGGTCCCATCCTCCCTCGCCGCGGGTCCGCGGTGCGCGCGGGGCGGGGGCGGGAGGCGACCGGGCCGTGTCCCAGCAGGACGGTGTACCCGTCCCCGGCGCGTCGGCAAACACCGTGTGCCCACGGCGTCGCGCGCGGTTGCCGGTGCACCGGCCCTGTGGTCTGTTGGTCCCCGGATGAGCACCAGCCAGGGCAGTCTCCCGCCGGGGCCCCGTCCCGCCGAGGACGTGGGCCCGGCCGCGCTGGTGGCCGCGCTGGAGGACGCGCCCTCGGCGCTGTGGTTCGTCGCCGGCCCCGGCCCGCGGACCCTCTGGGCCAACGCCCGCGCCCGCACGCTCGGGCCCACCCCGCACGACCTGCCCGTGGTGGGGGACCGCCCGGTGGCGGACGTCGTCGCCGACGTCCTGCGCACCGGCCGGCCGGTCACCCTCTCCGGTGTCCTGGCCGGTGACGGACCGGAGGTCACCGTGGCCGTGCGCCCGCTGGCCGCCGGCGCCGACCCGGCCGCGGTCCTGGTCCTCGAGAGCACCGCCGAGGACGAGGAGCCCGGCGGCCCCCGGGGCGGGGCGTCCGGGGACGTCGTGGAGGAGGTGCAGCACTCGCTGCTGCCGCCGTCCCTGCCGCTGCTGCCCGACGTGCGGCTGTCGGGCAGCTACCACCCGGCCAGCTCCGGGCGCGTCGCCGGCGGTGACTGGTACGACGCCGTGTCGCTGGGCCACGGCCGGCTGGCGCTGGTCATCGGCGACGCCGTCGGCTCGGGGGTGCCGGCCGCGTCCGCGATGAGCCGGCTGCGCGGGGCGATGCGCTCCAGCGCGCTGCGCGACCCCGCCCCGGCCGCGGTGCTCGCCGCCCTCGACGACTTCGCCGCCCAGATGGACGACGTCCAGGGCGCCTCGGTGTTCTACGCCGTCCTCGACGCGGCCACCGGCGCGCTGGCCTACGCCGCCGCCGGGCACCCGCCGCCGCTGCTGGTGGAGGCCGACGGGCGCGCGACCCGGCTGCCGGTCGAGGCGCGGCCGCCGCTGGGCACGGTGCGCGGCGCGGCGACGCCGGTCGCCGCGGCCCGGCTCGAGCGGGGCGCCACCCTGGTCCTCTACTCCGACGGCGCGGTCGCCGCCGCCGGCCTGCCGCCCGCCGCGGGGCTGGACCGGCTCACCGCGGTCGCCCGGGCGGCGCTGGCCGATCCCGAGACCCTCGGCGGCGAGGCGGCGGCCGGGCTGGCCGCCACCATCGCCGCCGGGATGCTCACCGGAGGCGGCCGCCCCGACGACGTGGCCGTGCTCGTGGCGCACCGCCGCGCGCGGTCGGTCGAGGCGCTGCGGCTGGACCTGCTGGCGGTGCCCGCGGCGCTGCCCGCCGTGCGGCGGCGGCTGAGCGCGTGGCTGACCGCGCTCGGCATGGGTGAGCAGGACCGGGTGGGTGTCGTGGTCGCGGTGGGGGAGGCCTGCGCCAACGCGGCCGAGCACGCCTACCGCGACGCCGAGCCCGGGCCGATGCAGGTCACCGCCGCGGTCGACGTCGACGGCGTGCTCACCGTGACCGTGCACGACGAGGGCACCTGGCGCCCGCCGGACCGCGACCCCGGCGACCGCGGCCGCGGGCTGCTGATCATGCGCCAGCTGGTCGACGGGATGGTCGTGCGCGGCGAGCACGGCACGACGGTCACGCTGCGCACGCGGCTGCGACAGACGCCCGACCAGGAGCCCGAGCACCCGGTGGGCGGCAGCGGCGCGACCGTCGTCGTCGACCGGGAGGGCGCCGACCCGGTCGTGCGCGCCGCCGGCGACGTCGACCTGGTCAGCTCCGAGCAGCTGCGCATCCGGCTGCTCGAGGCCAGCCACGGCGGCACCGTCCGGGTGGAGCTGGACCTCACCGCGGTCACGCTGTTCAGCAGCGCGGCGGTGCGGGTGGTGCTCGCCGTCGCGGCGATCGCCGAGGCCGAGGGGTGGCGGCTGGTGGTGCACGCGCCCGACGGCGGCGTCACCCGGCACATCCTCGAGGTGAGCGGACTGCAGCGGCTGGTCGAGCTGCGCTGACCCCGGCCGGGGCACGGTCCGTTTACGGGACCGGCCTGGTGCGCATCCACTGCGCGTGAGACTCCGGCGCAGCGACGTGCACGGGCGCGGCTGGACCCGCCGCCGGGCCGGTCGCGGCTTCTCCTACCGCGACGAGAACGGGCAGCTGATCAAGGACGCGGAGCGGCTGGACCGGATCCGGTCGATCGCGATCCCGCCGGCCTGGAAGGACGTGTGGATCTGCCCGTGGCCCAACGGGCACATCCAGGCCACCGGGCTCGACGCGGCCGGCCGCCGCCAGTACCGCTACCACGACGCCTGGCGGGCGCGGCGGGACGCGGAGAAGCACGAGCGGGTGCTGGCCATCGCCTCGGAGCTGCCCGAGGTCCGTGACCGGGTGGCCGACGCGCTGCGCACCCGCGGGCCCAACCGGGAGCGGGTGCTCGCCTGCGCGCTGCGGCTGCTGGACCTCGGGACCTTCCGCATCGGCAGCGAGGAGTACGCCGAGGAGAACGGCACCTACGGCCTGGCCACGCTGCGCCGCGAGCACGTGACCGTGCGCGGGGAGCGGACGTTCTTCCGGTACACCGCGAAGGGGGGCATCGAGCGGGAGGTGGAGATCACCGACCGGCCGACGGCGACCGTCGTCCGGTCGCTGCTCGAGCGGCCCGACGACGCCGGCGAGGAGCTGCTGGCCTACCGGCTCGACGACGGCACCTGGCACGACGTGACCAGCGCCGACATCAACGCCTACCTCAAGGAGGTCAGCGGCGCGGAGATCACCGCCAAGGACTTCCGGACGTGGAACGCCACGGTGATGATGGCCGCCGCGCTGGCCGAGCAGCCGCCGCCGAAGAACAGGACGGCGCGGAACCGGACGATCCGCGAGGCCTACGTGCGGGTCTCCGAGCACCTCGGCAACACCCCGGCGGTGTGCAAGGCCAGCTACGTGGACCCGCGGGTGGTGGACCGGTACGAGAACGGGGAGACGGTGGCCGACGCGCTGGCCGACCTGGCCGGCGCCGACGACGACCGCGAGGCGCAGAAGGTGCTCGAGCAGGCGGTGTGCCGCCTGCTGTCGGCGTAGTCGGCCCGGGAAAGCCGACGAGGCCCCGCCGGAGCGGGGCCTCGTCGCAGGTCGTGCGGAGGGGTCAGCGGGCGCTGCTGTCCACGATGGTGAACAGGTCGATCAGGCCGGTGACCTCCAGCGGGCGGGTGACCGCCCGGGTGGTGGCGACCAGGCGCAGCTCGACGTCCCGGGACTTCGCCGACTTCTGGGTCTCGACGAGCACGGCCAGGCCGGCGGAGCCCAGGAACTGGACCCCCGACAGGTCGATGACCAGTTCGCGGGGCTGCTGCTCGAGCTGGGTGTCCAGCGAGGAGCGCAGCACCGGGGCGGTGAAGGTGTCGACCTCGCCGACGACCGTCACCGTGACCGCGCCGTCCTCGCTGGTGGAGGTCGAGAGCGTGATCACGTCGTCGAAGGGTGCCTCCGTGCCCTCGGTCGACACGTCGTGCTGCCCCCCGGCGGGCAGGTCGGATGCGGTCACGGACGCAGCTCCTCTCAGTGGCCACGCCGAGCGGTGCGGCCACCGGTCAATCTACCGCCGGGCGCCTCAGGGGTGTCGTCACCCCCGGGCAGGCCGGCGTTGCAGTGGACACGCCGGAGGCGGTCCGCCGCCGGCGCGCGCGGCTGCCTGCTCAACCGCATTTACAACGTAGACAACCCGGTGGCCGTCCGCCAACCAGCCCGGGCGAGCGCGTGGTGGCGCTCACCCGGGCCGGTGACGCAACGGTGCTGGAGAGTGGCGTCAGGTGTTCTCGACGACGTGGACCGCCGCCTCCTCGGGCCCCTCGCCGCCGACCACCGGATCGAGCGCGGCCTCGACGTCGTCGGCGGTGCGGTTGGTCCCGGAGTCGCTGTCCGGGGTGGTGTCGTAGTCCTGCTCGAGCTGCCCGATGCCACGGCCCGGGTCCTCGGCGGGGCGCACGCCGGGGTCGTCGTCGGGGATCTCCTCCTCCAGGCGGGCGGTCAGCGACTCGCCCTCCTGCTGCTCGCGCGCCGTCGTCCCGAAACCGACCGGCTCGTCCTCCCGGTCGCCCGGCTCGGGGGCGAACTGCGGGTCCTCGGAGAGCTGCACGGTGGGGAAGTCGTCCTGCGAGACGTCCGGCACGCCGTTGTCCTCGGGGAAGACGTCGCGGGCGGTCTGCCCCTGGGAGCCCGGCGCGCCGCCCTCGCGCACACCGGTCAGACCCCGCTCGTCGTCGGGGAACTCGGCGTCGTTCTGCGCGGAGTGGACCGCCCCGCGGTCGTCCGGCTCGGTCATGGAGGGTTCCTCTCTCTCGGGCCGCCGGACGGTGCTCCCGGCGGCGGACTGCCCTGCCGCCTACCCGCCTCCCCGGAAGCCATGCGGGCGGGCGCGGACCGTGACGGGAGGCGCACCGCGGCATGGCGCACCGGCCGCACGGGTAGCGGGGCGGCATGGCGATCGCAGACGAGGTGCAGCGGATCGGAGCGCCGATCCGCCGCTGGGCGCGGACCCAGGGGCGCGAGTACACGCAGGGCGAGCCCCGCCCGCTCGCCGGCGACCTCGGGGCGATGGGGGTGTACCTGGGGCTGGTCTCGGCCGGCGCGGCGGCGGTGCGGGCGTCCGGGAGGGAACTGCCCGACCGAATCCCGCCGGGGGACGCCGTGCTCCTCGCGGTGGCGACCTTCCGGCTGGCCCGCCGGATCGCCAAGGACCCCGTCACCGCCCCGCTGCGCGCACCCTTCACGGCGTTCCAGGGACCGTCCGGGCACGCGGAGGTGGCGGAGGAGGTCCGTGAGCACGGTGGGGTCAAGCACGCCGTCGGCGAGCTGCTGACCTGCCCGTTCTGCCTGGCCCAGTGGGTGGCCACGGGGCTGGTGTTCGGCTACGCGGCAGCGCCGCGGGCGACCCGGCTGGCCGCGTTCACCATGACGCTGGTGGCGGGCAGCGACGTCCTGCAGTTCGTCTACGACGCCATCCAGAACGGCGCGCTCGAGCCGTCGCCACGGGAGGCGGCGGGCGTGGATGCTGACACCGACGCCGACCCCACGGGCCGGCACGCCGAGTAGAGCCGAGGAGGACGCCCGCTTCCCCCGGGCGGAGGAGATCACCAGCGATCGCGCTGCTGGGGGCGCCGGCCCGCACCTATCCTGCGGGCCGCGCCGCCCCGCGGTCGCGGAGCCCGGGGAAGGGGAGTGACATGCGCTCGATCTGGCGCGGCGCGGTCTCGTTCGGCCTGGTCAGCATCGGGGTGAAGCTCTACACCGCGACCGAGGACAGGGACGTCCGCTTCCACCAGGTGCACGCCGTCGACGGCGGGCGGGTCAAGTACAAGCGGATCTGCTCGATCGACGGCGAGGAGGTCGAGTACGGCGACATCGCCAAGGGCTACGAGCTGCCCGACGGCCAGCTGGTGGTCCTGACCGACGACGACCTCGCCGAGCTGCCGCTGGCCACCCGGCGGGAGATCGAGGTCCTGCAGTTCGTCGAGCAGGCGGAGATCGACCCGATCCAGTTCGAGAAGACCTACTACCTCGAGCCCGACGGCCCGGCCACCCGCCCCTACGTGCTGCTGCGCGACGCGCTGGAGAACACCGGCCGGGTCGCGATCACCAAGATCGCGCTGCGGCAGCGGGAGTCGCTGGCCGCCATGCGGGTCCGCGACGGCGTCCTGGTGCTGCACACCATGCGCTGGCCCGACGAGATCCGCCGTCCCGACTTCGGCTTCCTCGACGAGGACGTCCCGGTGCGGCCGCAGGAGCTGCAGATGGCCGAGGCGCTGATCACCTCGATGACCGGCGACTTCGACCCCGCCGAGTTCACCGACGACTACCGCGAGGCGATGACCGCCCTGCTCGAGGCCAAGCAGACCGGCGGCGACGTGCAGCCGGTGCCCGAGACCGCCGACCCCGGCGCGGCCGTCGTCGACCTGATGAGCGCGCTGCGGCGCAGCGTCGAACGCGCCCGCGGCGGCGCCGCCGACGACGCGGCGCCCGCGGAGGCGGCACCGGCCCGCGAGCCCGCCAGGAAGGCCGCGGCGAAGAAGGTGGCGGCGAAGAAGGTGTCGGCGAGGAAGGCACCGGCGGAGGAGGCGGCCGAGGAGGCGCCGGCCCGCACGACCCGCGCGCGCAAGGTCACGGCCGCCAAGAAGGAGCCGGCCAAGCGCACGTCCCGCCGCAGCGCCTGAGCCGCGCGGATGGTCCGTCCCGCCCTGCCCGAGCCGCCGGTGCCGGCGCCGATGCTCGCCGTCGCCGGCGAGCTGCCGGCCGACGACGCCGCGTGGGGCTACGAGTTCAAGTGGGACGGCGTCCGGGCGCTCGCGGCGGTCCGCGACGGCCGGGTGGACCTGTGGGCGCGCAGCGGCACCCAGCTGGCCGACCGTTATCCCGAACTCGGCCGACTGCCGGACACCCTCGCCGGTGTCGACGCCGTCCTGGACGGCGAGGTGGTGGCCCTCGACCGGCTGGGCCGCCCGGACTTCGGGCTGCTGCAGAACCGCATGCACCGCACCGGCGGCCCGGAGGTCGCCCGGCTCGCGGCCGCGGCACCGGTCACCTACCTGGTCTTCGACCTGCTGGCCGAGCGCGGCCGCAGCCTGCTCGGGCTGCCCTACGCGCGGCGGCGGGAGCGCCTGGACGCGCTCGCCCCGCAGGGGCACCGCTGGGCGGCGACCCCGTGGTTCCGCGGCGGCGGCGCCGACGTGCACGCGGCCAGCCGGGACAACGGGCTGGAGGGCGTGGTCGCCAAGCGGCTGGACTCGCCGTACCGGCCGGGCGCGCGCTCGCCGGAGTGGCGCAAGGTCAAGCACGTCCGCACGCAGAGCGTCGTCGTCGGCGGGTGGCGGCCGGGCAGGGGGCGGCGGGCCGGGGGAGTGGGGTCGCTGCTGGTCGGCGTCCACGACGACGACGGCCGGCTGGTCTACGCCGGGCACGTCGGCACCGGGTTCACCGACGCGGTGCTGCGCGAGCTCGGCGGGCTGCTCACCCCGCGCCGCACCCCGCCCTTCGCCGGCGCCGTCCCGCGCGACGTGGCCCGCGACGCGCGGTGGGCGGAGCCCGAGCTGGTCGGCGAGGTGGCCTTCGCCGCGTGGACCGCGGACGGCCGGATGCGCCACCCTGCGTGGCGGGGGCTGCGCGAGGACCTCGACGTCGACGACGTCGTCGTGGAGTGGTCCCCCTGAGGGGAGCCTGATGGACCGCCAGCGGGTGCGGGTGGAGGGCCGGCAGCTGTCGGTGTCCAACCTCGACAAGGTGCTCTTCCCCGAGGTCTCGTTCACCAAGGCCGCGGTGATCGACTACTACGTGCGGATCGCGCCGGTGCTGTTGCCGCACCTGTCCGGCCGGCCGGTCACGTTCACCCGCTGGCCCGACGGCGTCGAGGGGCAGGCGTTCTACGAGAAGAACAGCGCCCGGCACGCGCCGGACTGGGTGCGGAAGGTGACCGTGCCGAGCCCCGGCAGCTCGCGGGACCGCGAGGTGCTGGAGATGGTGGTCCTGGAGACCGTCGCCGACCTCGCCTGGGCGGCGAACCTGGCCGCGCTGGAGCTGCACGTGCCGCAGTGGCAGGTGGGCAGCAAGCTGCAGCCGACGCTGCCGGACCTGCTCGTCCTGGACCTCGACCCCGGCCCGGACGCCGGGATCCGCGAGTGCTGCGACGTCGCCGAGCGGCTGCGGGTGCGGCTGGTCGACGACGGGCTGGACCCGGTGGTCAAGACGTCGGGGTCGAAGGGGGTGCAGGTCTACGCGCCGATCCGGGTGACCGACCGCGAGCACCCGTCCCGCTACGCCAAGGCGCTGGCCCAGGAGCTGTCGGCCGAGACGCCCGACCGCGTCGTCTGGCGGATGGAGAAGGTGCTGCGGCCGGGCAAGGTGCTCGTCGACTGGAGCCAGAACAACCCCGCCAAGACGACGGTCGCCCCGTACTCGATGCGCGCCCGCCCCGACGCCCCGGTGTCCACGCCGATCGGGTGGGACGAGGTGGACGCCGTCCGCGACGGCGCCGACCCCGCCGAGCTGCGCTTCCGCACCGAGGAGGTGCTCGCCCGGGTGGAGGAGTACGGCGACCTGTTCGACGTCGCCGCCCGCACCCGCGCCCGCCTGCCCGCCGTCTGACCCCCGCCGGGCGGCGGAGGCGGGCGTCCCTGCCACCATGCCGACCGTGTCCGCTGCCCCGATCGCGCACGACCCCGCCACCGCCGACGTCGGGCGGCTGGTCGTCCGCTGCCCGGACCGGCCGGGGATCGTCGCGGTGCTGTCCCGGCTGTTGGCCGACGTCGGCGCGAACATCACCGAGTCGCAGCAGCACTCCTCGGACCCGACCGGCGGGGTGTTCACCCTGCGGCTGGAGTTCGTGCTGCCCGGGCTGGCCACCCGCCGCCGGCAGCTGGAGGGCGCGCTGGAGCTGCTCGCCGCGCAGTGGCAGCTGACCTGGCGGCTGTCCGAGGCCGCGCGCCGGCCGCGGCTGGCGGTGTTCGTGTCGAGGACCGACCACGTGCTGCAGGAGCTGCTCTACCGGGTCCGCGCCGGGGACCTGCGCGCCGACATCACCGCCGTCGTCTCCAACCACCCCGACCTCGAGCCGGTGGCCGCGGCAGCCGGGGTGCCCTTCCACCACGTGCCGGTCACGCCGGCGACCAAGGCCGAGGCCGAGGCGCGGGCGCTGGAGCTGGTCGGCGACGTCGACCTGGTGGTGCTCGCCCGCTACATGCAGATCGTCTCGGCGGACTTCTGCAGCCGCTTCCCCGAGCGGCTGATCAACATCCACCACAGCTTCCTGCCGGCCTTCGTCGGGGCGAACCCGTACCAGGCGGCGCACGACCGCGGCGTGAAGCTGATCGGCGCGACGGCGCACTACGTCACCCCGGAGCTCGACGCCGGCCCGATCATCGAGCAGGAGGTGGCCCGGGTCGACCACCGCGCCACCGTCGAGGACATGCGCCGCATCGGCCGGTACGTGGAGCGCCAGGTGCTCGCCCAGGCGGTGACCTGGCACGTGGAGGAGCGCGTCGTCGTCCTGGGCGACCGCACCATCGTCTTCGCCTGAGGCGTGTGTTCCTCCCCACCCGGGTACCGGTGGACCGGCGGGGAGCCCCACCCGACACGTGCCCTTGATTTGACTGACTAAAGAAAAGCGGGTTGGGTGGGACCCGATGGAGACGACGTGGGCGCCGCGGCTGCGCGACGCCGGGCTGCGGGTCACCCGGCCCCGGCTCGCGGTCCTCGACGCCCTCGCCGCCCATCCGCACGCCGATGCGGACACGCTGGTCACGGTGGCCCGCCGGGCGCACCCCACGCTCTCGCCGCAGGCGGTGTACGGCGTCCTCAAGGCGCTGGTCGCCGTCGGGCTGGCCCGCCGGGTCGAGCCCGCGGGCGCGCCGGCGCTGTACGAGGTCCGCGTGGGGGACAACCACCACCACCTGGTCTGCCGCTCGTGCGGTGCGGTCGCCGACGTCGACTGCACCGTGGGCGCGGCACCGTGCCTGGTCCCGTCGGACACGGCCGGCTTCGTCGTCGACGAGGCCGAGGTCGTGTTCTGGGGCCTGTGCCCCGACTGCCGGGGCGCCGGCCACCCGGCCGGCGTCCCCGGCCCGTCCGTCCGCGTCCGTTCCACGGCCGGACAGCACCACACCCGAGGAGAGGCAGGAGCATGACCGACGTCGCATCGCAGGGCCCGGCCCCGAGCGAGGCGGACCGCCCGGTCCTGACCAACCGTCAGGGCCACCCGGTCTACGACAACCAGAACCAGCGGACGGTGGGCGCGCGCGGCCCGGCGACGCTGGAGAACTACCAGTTCCTCGAGAAGATCAGCCACTTCGACCGGGAGCGGATCCCCGAGCGCGTCGTGCACGCGCGCGGCATCACCGCGTTCGGCTACTTCGAGGCCGACGGCACCGTCGGCGACGAGCCGATCAGCCGGTACACGCGCGCCAAGCTGTTCCAGGAGAAGGGCAAGCGCACCGACGTCGCGCTGCGGTTCTCCACCGTGGCCGGTGGCCGCGACTCCTCGGAGTCCGCGCGTGACCCGCGCGGGTTCGCCGTGAAGTTCTACACCGAGGAGGGCAACTGGGACCTCGTCGGCAACAACCTCGGCGTCTTCTTCATCCGCGACGCCATCAAGTTCCCCGACTTCATCCACTCCCAGAAGCCGGACCCGGTCACCTTCGAGGCGAGCGTCGCCGAGCGGGCGTTCGACTTCTTCAGCCAGACCCCCGAGGCCATGCACATGATCTCGCTGGTCTTCAGCCCGCGGGGCACGCCGGCCAGCTACCGGCACATGCAGGGCTTCGGCGTGAACACCTACAAGTGGGTCAACGCCCAGGGTGAGACCGTCCTGGTCAAGTACCACTGGTACCCGAAGCAGGGCGTGAAGTCCTGGACCGCCGCGGACGCCTCGGCCGCGCAGGCCAAGAGCCTGGGCACGCACACCAAGGACCTGCACGACGCCATCGCCGCCGGCGACCACCCGTCGTGGGACCTCTACGTCCAGATCATGAGCGACGACGAGCACCCGGAGCTGGACTTCGACCCGCTCGACGACACCAAGGTCTGGCCCGAGGAGCTGTTCCCGGTCCGCAAGGTCGGGACGATGACGCTCAACCGGATGCCGGTGGACAACTTCACCGAGAACGAGCAGATCGCGTTCGGCACCGGTGTGCTGGTCGACGGCCTGGACTTCTCCGACGACAAGATGCTCGTCGGCCGGACGTTCTCCTACTCCGACACCCAGCGCTACCGGGTCGGCCCGAACTACCTGCAGCTGCCGGTGAACGCGCCGAAGGCCCGGGTGGCCACCAACCAGCGCGACGGCCAGATGGCCTACGGCGTGGACCGGGCCGAGGGCACCAACCCGCACGTGAACTACGAGCCGTCGATCCTCGGCGGCCTGCGGGAGGCGCAGTACCCGACGCACGACGAGCAGGGCCCGGTCATCACCGGCCGGCTCACCCGCAAGCGGATCCCGCGCACGAACGACTACGCGCAGGCCGGCGAGCGCTACCAGCTCTCGGAGCAGTGGGAGAAGGACGACCTGGTGAAGAACCTGGTCGACGCCCTCTCGCAGTGCCGCCGCGAGATCCAGGAGCGGATGGTCTGGCACTTCTTCATGTGCGACGACGAGTGGGGCCAGCGGGTCGGCGACGGCCTGGGCATCACCGCCGACGACGTCCGCGGCCTGGAGCCGCTGCAGACGCAGACCCTCACCGAGGAGGAGCTGCAGCGCGCCGCCAACCTCGGCAAGAACGGTCCGCGCGACGTCACCGGCCACCAGATGACGCACTGCGTGCCCAACGAGCACGTCACCGTCGAGGCCTGATCACCGCAGGGCACACCGCAGCGGGCCGCGTCCGGGATCCCCGGGCGCGGCCCGCTGTCGTTCCAGGCGGGCCGGCTTCCGCTGGGCGGGAGCCGATTGGGCCGCGGCGCGGGGCACTCCTACCGTCGGTCGACCCCCGACGCCGTCGCCGTGGAGGACACCGATGAGCTCGACCCCCGTCCGCTCGACGACGCCCGGCGCCGCCGCCCGCGCCGCCGGGTGGGTGGCGCCGCTGTGCTGGATCGCGGTGCTGCTCGACGGCTTCGACCTGGTCGTCGTCGGGACCGTCGTCCCCACGCTGCAGGAGCCGGAGGAGTTCGGCCTCACCGGCACCGGCGCCACCGCGGTGATCACCGTCGGCCTGGTCGGCATGATGATCGGCGCGCTGACCATCGGCACGCTCACCGACCTGGTCGGCCGCCGCAAGGCGCTCATCGGCGCCGTGGCGTCCTTCTCGCTGTTCACCCTGCTGTGCGCGTTCGCGCCCAACGAGGTCGTGTTCGGGCTGCTGCGCTTCCTCGCGGGCCTGGGCCTGGGCGGCTGCCTGCCGACGGCCATCGCCATGGTCAACGAGTTCACCCGCGCCGGGCGCAGCGGCCGGGCCACCACGACGATCATGACCGGCTACCACGTCGGCGCCGTGGCCACCGCGGCCCTGGCCATCCCGGTCATCCCGTCGCTGGGCTGGCGGTGGATGTTCGTCATCGGCGCGGCCCCGGCCCTGGTGCTCGTCCCGCTCATGCTCGCCCGGCTGCCGGAGTCGGCGTCCTTCCTGCAGGCCGCCGGCCGGCGGGCGGAGGCCGAGGAGGTGGCCCGCCGCCACGGGCTGGAGCTGGAGAGCACGCCCGGCCCGGCACCGGCCGGCGCCACCGCAGGCGCCGCCTCGACCGTCCGCTCGCTGTTCACCGGCGGGTTCGCCCGCAACACCGTGGCGCTCGGCGTGACCTCGTTCATGGGGCTGCTGCTGGTCTACGGCCTGAACAACTGGCTGCCGACGATCATGCGCGAGGCCGGCTACGACCTCGGCGACTCGCTGGCGTTCCTGCTGGTGCTCAACATCGGCGCCATCGTCGGCCTGCTGGTGGCCGGCACGGTCGCCGACCGAATCGGCGCCCGCACCGCCGGGATGATCTGGTTCGCCTCCGGCGCGCTGTTCCTGGCGCTGCTGTCGGTCGAGCTGCCCACCGCGGGCCTCTACCTGATGTGCTTCCTCACCGGCTGCTTCGTCTTCTCGGCGCAGGTGCTCGTCTACGCGTTCACCAGCGCCAACCACCCGCCGGCCGTGCGCGCCACCGCGCTGGGCTGGTCGGCCGGCGCCGGCCGGATCGGCGCGATCGTCGGGCCGGTGGTCACCGGCGCGCTGGTGACGGCGGGCATCGCCTTCCCGTGGGGCTTCTACGTGTTCGCCGTCGTCGGCGCGCTGGGCGCGCTGGCCCTGAGCGTCACCCGGACACGGCGCCCCGCGCGCTAGTCGCTTCGACCGCGGCGGTCCTGCTCGGCGAGGAAGCGCTCGAACTCCGCGCCGATCTCGTCGCCGCTGGGCACCTCACCGGCCCCGCCGAGCAGGTCCTCGCCCTCGCGGGCGGCGGCGAACTGGTCGTACTGCTGCTCCAGCGCCGCCACGACGGCGGTGTTGTCGGCCGAGCGGGCGATCTGCTCGTCGACCTCGGTGCGGTGCTGCTGCGCCGCCTCGCGCAGGGTCTCGGTGGGGAGCAGCAGCCCGGTGAGCCGGCCCAGCTCCTCGAGCAGGGTGAGCGTGGCGGCCGGGTAGCTGGCCTGCGCCAGGTAGTGCGGCACGTGCGCGGCCACCCCGAGGGCGTCCACGCCGGCCTCGCCCAGGCGCAGCTCCAGCAGCGCCGAGGCGCTGCCCGGGACGCGTAGCTCGCCCCAGTAGACGGGGTAGGTCTCGATGAGCTGCCGGCGCGTGGCGTGCGCGGTGACCGTCACCGGCCGGGTGTGCGGCACCGGCATCGGGATGGCCTGCAGCGCCACCACCGAGGTCACCCCGAGCCGCTCGACCGTCCCGACGACGGCGGCGGCGAAGCCCTCCCACCGGTAGTCCGGCTCGGGGCCGTGCAGCAGCAGGAACGGCTCGCCGGCGTCGTCCTCCAGCGCCGAGAGCACGATCTCCGGCGCGGCGAAGTCCTCGTAGTGGTCGCCGTTGAACGTCATCCGCGGCCGGCGGGCGCGGTAGTCGACCAGCAGGTCCGCGTCGAAGCGCGCGACGGTGCGGTGCGGCAGCGAGGCCAGCAGGTGCGAGGCGGCGAGCTGGGCGGACGAGGCGGCGTCGAAGTCGCCCGCGAGGGCGTGCACGAGCACCAGGCCCCGCCGCTGCGCGGCCCCGGTGACCGCCTCCTCGGCGGCGACGAACGGATCGGCCTCGGGAGTGAGCTCGACGAGCTCCTCCGGTCGCTGCGCCACGGGGGCACCTCCTGCTGGTCGGACGCCTGCTGATCGGACGTCGTCAGGCGACAGCGACGGCGGCCCGGCCGGCATTCCCGTCCGGTCAGGCCGGCGGCGCGGGGGAGCGGGTCAGGACGGCGCCGTCGTCGTCGCCGGACACCTCGTGGCGGGTGCCGTCGTCGGCGACCTCGGGATGGCGGCCGTCGAGCGCGTCGCGGGTGTACCGGTAGACGACGGCGATCAGCGCGGCCACCGGCACCCCGAGGAAGGCGCCGACGATCCCGGCCAGGCTGCCGCCGGCGGTGACGGCGAGGATGACCACCGCGGCGTGCAGGTTGAACCCGCGGCCCTGGATGATCGGCTGCAGCACGTTGCCCTCGATCTGCTGCACCAGCAGCACGATCCCGAAGACGATCAGCGCCACCGTGAAGCCCTCGTCGACCAGGGCGATCAGCACCGCGAAGGCGCCGGCGACGAACGCGCCGATGATCGGGACGAACGCGCCGAAGAAGGTCAGCACGGCCAGCGGCACGACCAGCGGCACGTCGAGGATCCACAACCCGATGCCGATGAAGAAGGCGTCGACGAAGCCGACGAGGGCCTGCTGCTTGATGAACTCCGACAGGGTCGACCAGGTCTTCTGCGACAGCGCGGCCACGTGCGGGGCGGCCTTCGGCCCGGTCTGCGCGGCCAGCCACGGCACCCAGCGCGGCCCGTCCTTGATGAAGAAGAACGCCAGCACCAGCGCCAGCAGCAGGTTGAGCAGGCCGTTGCCGACGGCGGAGGCGCCGGTGGCGGCGTAGCCCGCGATGTTGGAGGCGTTCGACTGCACCGAGTCGATGGCCTGGTCGACGTACTGGCCGATCTGCTCCTCGTCGATGTTCAGCGGCGGCCCCTGCAGCCACTGCTGGACCTGCTCCAGGCCGCTGGCGGCCTGGTCGGCGAGCTCGGTGACCTGGTCGGCGACCTGTGGCGCGATGACCGCGATGAGCCCTCCGATGAGGCCCAGGAACAGCAGCAGCACGACCGCCGCGGCCAGGGCGGGGGGCCAGCCGTGCCGGCGCAGGAACCGGGTGGGCGGCCACAGCACGGTGGCGAACAGCAGGCCGAGGATGACCGGCAGCAGGATGACCCACAGCTTGCCGAGGACCCAGCCGATCACCACCAGTGCCGCGCTGATGAGCAGCAGTTGCGCGGAGGCGACGGCGAGCGTGCGGGTGGCCGACACCGCCCGCTCGCCGCGCTGCCAGGCCGGGGCGGGGGCCGCCGTGGCGTCGTGGTCGTCGGCGCGCGGGTCGCCCGGGCCGCCCTCGCCGGTGAGCGTGGGGGTGGCGCGCTCGTCGCCGACCGGCCGGCCGCCGGGCACGTCGCCGGGCGCAGCGCCTGCCGCGCGGTCCCGGGCCGGGGGAGCACCGGCGGCGCGTCCGGACAGGCGGAACCTCATGGTCACATCGCACCACGGATCACCGCGGCCCACCGCCCGACGGCGGGAGGGGCGCAGGCCGCGGCTAGCGTCGGGGACGTGCCCAGGACCGCCAGAGCCGACCGGGTCGAGCGCGCCGAGCTGCTCGACTTCCTCCGCCCGCGGCACCGCGCGGTGCTGCTCACCCGGCGCCGCGAGGGCGGGGTGCAGCTGTCCCCGGTGACCTACGGCGTCGACGCCGAGGGGCGGGTCGTCGTCAGCACCTACCCGCAGCGCGCCAAGGTGCGCAACGCCCGCCGCGACCCCGCCGTCTCCCTCTGCGTGCTGTCCGACGACTGGGACGGCGCGTGGGTGCAGGTGGACGGCCGGGCCGAGGTGCTGGACCTGCCGGAGGCGCTGGAGCCGCTGGTCGAGTACTTCCGGTCGATCAGCGGCGAGCACCCCGACTGGGACGAGTACCGCGCCGCGATGGCCCGGCAGGGGAAGTCGCTGCTGCGCGTCACGATCGAGCGCTGGGGCCCGGTGGCCACCGGCGGCTTCCCGCCCGAGCTCGCGCAGGACTGACCGGCGCGCCGGGCAAGCCCAGGAGCTTGCACCCGGCCCGGCCGGCGGCGACGCTGCGCGCGTGCCCCTGGCCGTCGCCTGCGCCCCGCTGACCGCGGGCCCCGCCGCCGGCGCGCCCCCGGCGGTCCTCGGGGCCGGCGCGCGGGCGGTGGGGGAGGGCTGGGCGGCCGTCCTCGACGACGCCCCGGTCGCGGTCGACACCGTCGTCGCGCTGGTGCGGGAGGGCGGCCGGCGGATCGGCATCGGCGCCGCGCCGGCCGGTCCCGGTGACGGCCCGGTGCTGCTCGCCGCGCGCCGCGCCCTGGAGGCCGCCGGGCGCCGCCCGGCGCGGCTGGCCGTGCGCGGGTCCGACGCCGAGGCCGCCGCCGACGCCCAGGCGGTGCTCACCGCGCTCGCCGTCCTCCTCGCCCGCCGCAGCGCCGCGGCCTGGGCCGCCGTCGACCTGGTCGCGGCCGGCGCCACGCGGGCCGCCGCGGCCGCCGAGCTGGGCGTCTCCCGGCAGGCGGTCGCGCAGCGCCTGACCGCCGGCTCCTGGGAGCTGGAGCTGGAGCTGCGGCCGGCCGCCGCGCGGCTGCTCGCCCGCGCCGCCGGCCGGCCGCCCGGTTGAGGGACGCCGCCGCGCGCGGTGATCACCGGTCGCGGAGGATGGGGTCGTCCCACCCCGCAGGAGGTCCCGTGTCCGAACCCGTGCAGCCGCTGCGCAACGCCGAGCTCCTCGGCGTCTACGTCAACGACCACCTCGCCTCGGCCACCGGCGGCATCGAGCTGGTCTGCCGGATGCTGGGCGTGCACCGCGGCTCGCGCTGGGAGGCGCCGCTGACCCAGCTGCTCGGCGAACTGCGCGAGGAGAAGTCCTCGCTGCTGGCCACGGCCCGGGCGCTCGGCATCCCGGTGCGGCAGTACAAGCAGCTCGGCGTCTGGCTGGCGGAGAAGATCACCCGCGCCAAGCTCAACGGCCGGCTGCTGTCCCGCTCGCCGCTGTCGGACCTCGTCGAGTTCGAGTTCCTCGCCTCCGGGGTGCGCGCCAAGCGCAGCGGCTTCGAGACGCTGCGGATCGTCGCCGAGGCCGACGACCGCCTGGACCGGGCCGAGCTCGACCGGCTCATCGACCAGGCGCACCGGCAGTACTCGTGGCTCACCGACGCCCGCCGCGAGGTGGCCGCCGCCGTCTTCGGCGGCCGCGCGGGGGCCGCCGAGCGCACCGGCGGCGTCTGACCCGGGTCCCTCGCGCGGTGCTCCGCGCCGCCTGGTAGCACAGGGTCATGTGCCACGACCCCGCCAGCCGCCCGCCCGCCCCGCCGCGCACGGGGGAGGTCGGCGACCGCGGCCTCACCGTGCTCACCGCGGCCGACGGCACGGAGGTCTCCGCCGCCTGGGCGCTGCCCGCCGACGTCGCGGCCGCGCCCGCCGGCGTGGTGGTCCTCCCGGACATCCGCGGGCTGCACCCGTACTACGTCGCGCTGACCGAGCGCTTCGCCGAGGCCGGCGTGCCCGCCGTCGCCCTCGACTACTTCGGCCGCACCGCCGGCACGGCCGGGAGCGGCACGCGCGACGCGGGCTTCGACTGGCAGACGCACGTCCCGCAGACCACCCCCGAGGGCGTCGACGCCGACCTCACCGCGGCCGTCGCCGAGCTGCGCCGGCGCACCCGGCCCGACCTGCCGGTGGTCACCGTCGGCTTCTGCTTCGGCGGCAGCCACTCCTGGCGGCAGTCCGGCGGCGACCTCGACGTCGCCGCCTGCGTGGGCTTCTACGGCCGGCCGGCCATGGTCGGCGACGCCGCCGCGCGGGCCTCGCGCCCGACGCTGATGGTGATCGCCGGTGCAGACGCCGCCACCCCCGTCGAGGACCAGCTCGCCCTCGCGGAGACGATGCGCGCCGCGGGCGCCGACGTCGAGACCGCGGTCTACGACGGCGCCCCGCACTCCTTCTTCGACCGCGCCGCGCCCGAGTGGGAGGAGGCCTGCCAGGACGCCTGGCGGCGGATCCTGGCCCTCGTCGACGGCCTCGGGGCGGGGGTGCGGTCGTGAGCGAGCCGATCGACCCCGGGGTCATCGAGCTGGCCGCGCGGGTCTTCGACCTCGCCCGCTTCGGCCACACCGAGGAGCTGGTCGCCTACGTCGACGCCGGCGTCCCGGTGGACCTCACCAACGACAAGGGCGACACGCTGCTGATCCTCGCCGCCTACCACGACCACCCGGGGACGGTGGCCGCGCTGCTCGAGCGCGGCGCCGACCCGGGCCGGGCCAACGACCGGGGCCAGACGGCGCTGGCCGCGGCGGTGTTCCGCCGCTCGGAGGCCGGCGTACGGGCGCTGCTGGCCGCCGGCGCCGACCCCGACGCCGGCGGGCCGAGCGCGCGCGAGACCGCGGCGTTCTTCGACCTGCCGGAGATGGCCGCGCTGCTCGAGGGCCGCACCGGCTGAGGCTCCCCGCGGGAGCCGCACCGCCGTGACACCCTGGGGCGTCACGGCGCCGTCACGGGGGGAGGACGTCCATGGTCGCGCACTCGCACCTGCCCGAGCCGGGTGCGGAGCGGGCGCGCTCCGGCGCCTCCCGGGTGGTCCCCCCGGAGCCCACCGAGCTGCCGGGGGACCTCGCCGACGGGCTGCCCCTGGCCGCCGACGTCCCGCTCGCACCCCTCGACGGCGGCCCGGCGCCGGGACCGGCCGCTCCGCTCACCGGCCCGGGCGGGCTGCCCCGCTGGCTGGTGCTGCTGGTCGGCGCCGCGGCCGCGACGATCGCCGTCGCCGGGGTGCGCGAGATCGCCTGGCTGGTCGCGCCGGTGCTCCTGGCGCTGGTCGTCGTCGTGGCGCTCATGCCGGTGCAGCGCTGGCTGCTGCGCCACCACGTGCCGCGCTGGGCGGCGGCCGGCGTCCTGCTGCTGCTCGTGTGGGGCGTGCTGCTCGGCCTCGGGTCGCTGCTGGTCGTCGCGATCGCCCAGTTCGCCGTCCTGCTGCCCGACTACGCCCCGCAGTTCGCGGTGCTGCTGGACGACACGGTGCAGCGGCTCGACGAGGCAGGGCTGTCCTCGACGCAGATCCAGGACCTGGTCGACCGGTTCGACTACGGCCAGCTCGTGGGCCTGGCCACCGACCTGCTCGCCCGGGTCACCGACACCGCCAGCACGCTGGTGCTGCTGCTGTCGGCGATGGTCTTCCTCGCCATCGAGTCCGGCGGGTTCGGCCGCCGGCTGGCGCTGGTCGCCGAGGACCGGCCGCACCTGCCCATCGCGCTCGGCCTGTTCGCCCGCGGCACCCGCAGCTACCTGCTGGTGAGCACGGTGTTCGGCGCGATCGTGGCGGTGGGCGACACCGTCGCGCTGGCGATCCTCGAGGTCCCGCTGCCGGTGCTGTGGGGCCTGCTGTCGTTCATCACCAACTACGTGCCCAACATCGGGTTCGTGCTCGGCGTCATCCCGCCGGCGCTGCTCGGGCTGCTCGCCGGCGGCTGGACCGAGTTCTGGGTGGTCATCGTCGTCTACTCGCTGCTCAACTTCGTCGTGCAGACGCTCATCCAGCCGCGCTTCGTCGGCGACTCGGTGGGCCTGTCGATGACGGTCACCTTCCTCGCGCTGTTGTTCTGGGGCTGGGTGCTGGGCGCGCTGGGCGCGCTGCTGGCCATCCCGCTCACGCTGCTGGTGAAGGCGCTGCTGGTCGACGTCGACCCGCGCGGGCACTGGCTCGACGCGCTGCTGCGGGAGGAGCCGAGAGCCCCGCGGACCAGCCGCGCACGGCAGCGCGCGCAGGCCCGGCGGGCGGCGCTGGCCTCGGTCCGGGCGCTGCACCCGCACTGGCCCTCGCGGCGTGGATCCGGGGACTGATCAGCGCGTTCTGGGAATGTCAGGGGTCGGGAGGACGTTGTCCACAAGCCGGGGAACGGTCCCGGCGAGACCCCGAGGAGGACCCGTGAAGGGCGATCGTGTCGAGGTCGTCATCGACGCCGGTGGCGACACCCGAACCTACGAGATCGAGGCCACCCGCGCCGGGCGCCGGGTGGACGTGTCCCACGGCCGCGGCATCGTGGAGGTCACCGAGACCACCCGCGGCGGCACGCCCGTGCGCACCGCACGCTTCATGTCCGGGAGGGTGCTCGCGCTGGTCGAGCACCCGGCGGCCCGCCCGGTGTTCGAGGACGACGACGAGCCGGTGACCCCGCTGCGCCGCAGCGCGTGAGGGAGGACCTCCCTGCCCCCCTCGAAGGACCCTCCTGCCCCCCGCCACTCGCAGGCTCGCGGCGGGACCCTGCAGGGAGGCCGATCGAGGCTCCCAGCGGGCCCCTGCAGGGAGGCCGTTCCGGCAGCTCACCCGAGCTGGTGGTGATGGTCGGCCTGCAGGGCGCGGGCAAGTCGACCTGGGTGCAGCGGACCCTCGCCGCGACGCACGAGGTGGTGAGCAAGGACCACTGGCCCCGCGCCCGGCGGCGGGAGACCCGGCAGCAGCGGCTCGTCGCCGGGCTGCTGGCGGCCGGGCGCAGCGTCGTCGTGGACAACACCAGCCCCTCGCCGGAGGAGCGCGCGCCGCTGGTCGCCGCGGCCCGCGCGGCCGGCGTGCCGGTGCGCGCGGTCTGGGTGGACACCCCGCTCGAGGAGTGCCTGGCCCGCAACGCGGCCCGCGAGTCGCCGGTGCCGCTGGTCGGCGTGCACGCCGCCCGCGCGCGGTTCGCCCCGCCCACCGCGGCCGAGGGCTTCGACCGGGTCGACGTCGTGCGGGGTGACGTCGTGCGGGGTGACGTCGCGCGGGGTTAGGTCGCGCGGGGTGACGTCGTGCGGGGTGACGTCGCGCGCCCGGGGGACTGACCGGCCGGACCGTCGCGTGCGGCCGGGGGAGCCGGTGCGGTAGGAACTGGCAGGCCCGTCCGCTCCCGTCCCCCGGAGGTACCCGTCCCGTGCTGGCCAGCATCGGTTACGCCGTCGCCTACACCGCCGTCGGCCTCGTGCTGCTGGCCCTCGGCTTCCTCGTCCTCGACCTGCTGACGCCCGGCCACCTGGGCCGGCGCATCTACGAGGACCGGTCGGTGAGTGCCGCGGTCGTCCTGTCCGCCGGGTTCCTCGCCCAGGGCGCGGTCATCTTCGCCGCGATCTGGACCAACGCGACGTCCGGGTTCGGGGAGGCGCTGCTCTGGACCGTGGTCTTCGGCCTGCTCGGCGTGGTGCTGCAGGCCGTCGCGTTCCTCGTCCTCGACCTGCTCACGCCGGGGAAGATGGGCCAGCTCGTCACCGAGACCGGCTTCCACCCCGCGAGCATGGTGATGGCCGCGACCCAGCTCTCGGTCGCCGCGATCATCGTCGCCTCGATCTGGCCCTGACGGCCGCCGCGCACCGGTACGGGGGCGTCTCCGGGCGCTCCGGGAGCCCGCCGTAACCTGTCCGGCGCAGCCCGGGGGCCGGCGCGGGGTCGACCCGGCCCGAGCCCCCCACCCGGACCGGCCGGCGACGACGCCGCCACCAACGAGAGGAACTGCCATGAGCGAGGCCACCCCCCGCGTCGCCATCGTGACCGGCGCCGCGCGCGGCATCGGCGCCGCGACGGCGAAGCGCCTGGCCGCCGACGGCTTCGCCGTCGCCGTGCTCGACCTCGACGAGGCGAACACCAAGGACACCGTGCAGGCGATCGAGTCCGCCGGCGGGCGCGCGCTCGGCGTGGGCGCCGACGTCAGCGACGCCGAGCAGGTGCAGGCCGCCGTCGACCGGATCGCCGCCGAGCTCGGCCCGCCCGTCGTCCTGGTCAACAACGCGGGCGTCATCCGCGACAACATGCTGTTCAAGATGACCGAGGTCGACTGGGACCTGGTCATGAACGTGCACCTGCGCGGCGCCTTCCTCATGAGCCGGGCCTGCCAGAAGCACATGGTCGAGGCCAAGTGGGGCCGGATCGTGAACCTGTCGAGCACCTCGGCGCTGGGCAACCGCGGCCAGGCGAACTACTCGACGGCGAAGGCGGGCCTGCAGGGCTTCACCAAGACCCTCGCCATCGAGCTGGGCAAGTTCGGCGTCACCGCCAACGCGATCGCCCCGGGCTTCATCCAGACCGAGATGACGATGGCCACCGCCGAGCGCATGGGCATCCCCTTCGACGACTTCATCAAGGGCGCCGCCTCGCAGATCCCGGTGGCCCGCGTCGGCCAGCCCGAGGACATCGCGCACCTGGTGTCGTTCTTCGTCAGCGAGGGTGCCGGCTTCGTCTCGGGTCAGGTCGTGTACGCCGCGGGTGGCCCGAAGGCCTGACGGCCACCACGCACGGACCCACGGGGCCCGGCCGGGAGCGATCCCGGCCGGGCCCCGTCGCGTCGTCGAGCGGCGGCCGTGTCCCGCCCCGGGCCCGCGGCGCCGGCGCTCACGCGGCCGGCG